>SEDB01000215.1 GCA_004210715.1 Pedobacter sp. | reverse complement strand
GGTTACAGTCTGCCAAAATCGCTGACCAGTAAACTTAAAACAGGCGCCGTTAGAATTTACGCCACGGCAAACAACCTTTTTACCATTACTGATTATTCTGGTTTCGATCCGGAGATTGGCATGGATAACAATGGGCTTGATGTAGGCCGTTATCCGCAAGCAAGAAGTTTCATCCTTGGTTTAAGTGTTAACCTATAATGATTAAAAAAATGAAAACGAATATAAAATATTTAGGCTTACTGGCTTTTGCTGTATTTGCCTCATGTACCAAGCAATTGGATATTACGCCGGAAGGTTCTCCATCGGCACAAAATTTTTGGAAAACCAAAGAAGATGCCATCAAAGCAGAGGCTGGGATGTTTGAGAATTACAATTCAGAGGATTTTTATGGTAGAGGGATGTTCTGGTTTATCAACGCCAGTGATGATATGGTTACAGGGAGGAATAAGCCTGAAGGAGATAACATCAAAGATTTTAACAGAAGTTATATTGGTGGCGGTTACACAGAAAGCCAATGGAGCCTACGTTATGCCATCATCAAAAGAGCAAATGATATCATCAGCAATGTTCCTGGTATCAACATGGATGAAACTTTAAAAAAGCAGATTATCGGTGATGCTTATTTTAATGCCGGTCTTGTTTATTTTCAATTGGCTGCCAATTATGGAAACGATAAGGCAGGCGTTCCAATTGTAACACCTGATGGCGACCCTGCCATTGCAGTTCCAAGAGCAAAAAATGTAACTGAAAATTACGATTATATCATTGGTTTGTTGCTAAAAGCAGCAGATAACCTTCCGCTTTTTACTACCATGAAAGCGGCCGACTATGGTAAAGCACATAAGACTGCTGCTTGGGCTTATCTTTCAAAGGTATATTTATACAAAAAGGATTATGCGAACGCGGCGAAGTATGCCGATATGGTGATCGCTTCTGGTCAACATGATTTGATTAAAACGGGGTTCGCTGACGTTTTTAAGGCATCAAACAATTGGTCTAAAGAGTATATTTGGTCTGTGGTTTGTACGCCAAATGGCGGTGGTACAGGTTGGGGCAGCAAATTGCCAGGTGTAATGTTAACCAATAAAGCCTGGGGTATTTACAACGGTTGGGGCTATTACCTGCCTACAAAAGAACTTTATGACTCATTTGAAGCGGGCGATCAACGTCGTGAAGCTACTATTTTAAAGCCTGGTGACAAGTTTATGTTCTTCGGGTCTGAGCGGAGCTTTACCAAAGATGCTGGTGCTACATCAAATTACCAATTTAAAAAGTATATGGAGCCATTTACTTATTCCAATCCCATTCCCACACATGTTAATCCTAATGGAGATAACGGAACAACAGATTTAAATGTTCCATTAATGCGCTACGCAGAGGTGCTTTTAATCAAAGCAGAAGCTGCCATTGGCTTAAGTGGTGCAGGAGCAGGAGATACAGAATTAAACAACATTAGGGTCAGAGCGGGTTTATCGGCAAAAACAGGAATGACGATGGTGGATTTAAAGCGTGAACGCCGTAATGAACTTGCCGGAGAATGGGCAGACCGTCATCGCGATTTGGTAAGATGGGGAGATGCGCAAGCTACTTATGCAAAGCCTTTGCATGATTTTGATGGAAGTGTGATTTGGAAAGCAAGAACATTTAATCCACAGGTGCACGATGTTTGGGCAGTACCACAAAGAGAGATTGATAACAGTTCTGGCTTAATTAAACAAAACGCAGGATGGTAAAGAACAGCAGATTAGTCTGGCTTTTATTTATTTTTTTAGGATTTCATTCAGTTTCTGCGCAGCAGAAACTGAATGCTGGCAATGGACATAGTCATAATGATTACAAACAACAGATCCCACTTTTGGAGGCTTATTACGCCGGAATGGGTTCTATTGAGGCCGATGTTTTCTACCGCGATGGCGAATTGTATGTGGCGCATGACAGCAAAGAGATCAAACCAGGTAAAACCTTAAAGAAACTTTATCTTGATCCTTTGATCAGTTTCTACAAAGAAAATGGTCAACATCCTTATCCAAATGCTAGCCAAAAACTTCAATTGGTTATCGATATTAAGGAAGATTATACAAGTGTGATTGCCAAACTTTTAGCCGATTTAAAGGGTAATGAATCTATTTTTGATCCAAACATCAATCCATCTGCCATCAAAATTGTGATGAGCGGAGCTGTTCCTCCTGTTGATCAGTTTAAAAATTATCCGCTGATGATCAGTTTTGATGGTCGTCCGGGGAGACAATATACTGCTGGTCAGTTGGAGCGTATCGGTATGATCAGTGATGACATGTCACATTATTCGGTATGGAATGGAAAAGGAACGCCTACTCCGACTGATTTGCAGAAAATGAAGGCCGTAATCATAGAGGCGCACGCAAAAGGTAAACCATTCCGCTTTTGGGCCACAAAAGATAGTCCCAACAGTTGGAAGGAACTCGAACATATGGGGGTCGACTGGATTGGTACGGACCATCCGGCGATGTTAAAAGACTTTTATCAAAACCGCAATAAGGTTGAGTATGTAAATCCAGCGGGTTACACGCCTTACAAACCCAGTTATAAAACAGATGGCTTATCCAAAAAAGCGAAGAATGTAATTCTATTAATTGGCGATGGAATGGGTTTGGCACAAATACAGGCAGGTTTGAGTGCGAACTTTGGGCAATCTAATTTGATAAACATTAAATATATTGGTCTTTCAAGAACAGAGGCATCCAATTCAGATTTTACAGATTCGGCAGCTGGAGCAACAGCAATGGCCACTGGTAACAAAACCAATAACCGCTACATTAGTGTAGATTCAAATGGCAAGCCGTTAAAAGCAATCCCAGATTTGCTGGCTCCCTATGGTATTGTTAGTGGTATTATCAGCAATGGTGACATTACAGATGCAACACCCGCTGCATTTTATGCACATCAAAATGAGCGATCGATGACGCAAGAAATCGCCGCTGACCTGCTTAACAGCCATGTAGATGTGCTTGTAGGGTCTAGGCGCAAAAGCTTTTCTGATAATAAAAATGCAAAATTGATGGAGCAACTGGTTAGCAAAGGTTATACTTATCAAAAGGATTTAAAAAATTTTGTGTCTTCAAATGCAAACAAACAACTTGTATTGCTCGATGATTCTGTAACCCGAAGAAAGCTTGATGGTAGAGGCGAAATGCTTAAGACATCGCTTTTGAAAACGATAGAATTGCTTTCACAAAACAAAAAGGGATTTTTTATCATGGCTGAGGGTGCACAGATTGATCACGGTGGTCATGCCAATGATCTTCCTTTTGCGGTAACCGAACAGCACGATTTCGATCGTTTAGTGGGTGAGGCCTTGAGATTTGCCGATCAGGATGGAGAGACTTTGGTTATCGTAACTGCCGACCACGAAACGGGAGGCCTATCCCTTTTAGATGCATCCCATAAAAAAGGAACTGTGAGGGGGAATTTCAGTACAGATGATCACACCAATATTATGGTTCCTGTGTTTGCTTATGGTCCAGGTGCTGCAGATTTTATTGGCGTTTATCCAAATACCAAAATCTTTTCCAAAATCATCAGTTCTTATCAATTGAAATAAAAACAGATTTTATATTTCATGGAGCGCTGCGGTCGATGCAGCGCTTTTTTTGTTCAAAAAAATTAATATTAAGGAAACATGGCAAGCTTAGCTTTGCTTCAAAAGAAAAAAATATCATGGAAAGACGATCAGCGATAAAAAATCTCGGTGGATTATTATTCCTTCCGTCTTTGGGATTTAGCGCTAGTGAAAGCCCAAAAAAGCCAGCACTCAGGATTGCTCACATTACAGATGTTCACCTTAAAAATGAATTTGGTGCTCCGGATAAGTTTATTAAATGCCTGCATCATTTGCAATCGCAATCGCCAAAGGTGGATCTTGTTCTTAATGGTGGAGATGTGGTTTTTGATATGAATAAAGAAAATATCTCAACCATCAACGATCAATGGAAATTGGTTAAAAGCATCATGAAGAATGAGTCAAATCTTCCTATTCATTATTGTGTGGGGAACCATGATATCTGGTGGAATGAAAATAGTAAAAACGAGGTTTTTTACGGGAAGAAATATTCAATGGATCAGTTGGAGCTGGTAAAACCATATTACAGCTTTGTACAAGCTGGATGGAAGTTTTTGATTTTGGACAGCGTTCATTTGGACATTGATCAGACCTGGTACATCGGAAAACTGGGCGATGCTCAGTTTGAATGGTTGGAGCAGGAGCTAAAAAATACACCAAAAGATATGCCCGTAATGGTGATGTCGCATATTCCAATTCTTACCGCTTTATTAATGATCGAAGATAATAT
>SEDB01000214.1 GCA_004210715.1 Pedobacter sp. | reverse complement strand
TAAATGGCTAATCACAAAGTAAGTTAAATCGGTTCGCCACTCTTCATGAAATTTGGTTTGTTCATTGTTTTTAGGGAAAAATAATTCCAGTGGAACAAAAATGGCAACCATCAATAATAGATCCAATATCATCCAGTCTAAACCAAAATGCCAGCTTGATTTGGCTACATCTCTACCTTCAACACTCAATGCACCTAAAATAACCGCTAATGCAGCTAAGGCAAAACCTGGCCAACCCCACTTTAATTTTTTACTCAATACAACACTTAAAGCAGCAAAAAAGAATGAGGCGATTACGCCACCAAGCATAAGCACTTCCATGCTATCTTTCGTGTAAATTTCACGAAATTCAGGTGTGGTTAGTTTCTCGGGATAATGGAAGCATAAAATTCCAAGTAGTGCTAAAACCGCTAAAAAGATAGAAATATAGCCACTTATTTGGCCCTGACCGACTACTAAACGTTTATTTGGAGACATTGAATTGAGTTTGTTAATTAACAATTATACTGAATTTTAAGTATTTGTATAGAACTGATGCAAAAAAAAATTATCATTATAAAACATAGATAACAATGGTATTTCAATAAAATTCTGACAAACCTTTTTTGCTTACTCGGGTTGCTTTAGTATTCATTGCTTAAAAAAGTAGTGTTTAACTTTTTAAATTATCCTTATTTTTGAAAACACGACGGTATGCTACTTAACTATTTACGCCTTTTACTTCTTCCTTTCTCTTTTATTTACGGTTTAGCCATCACGCTTCGTAAAAAGCTTTACGATTGGGGTATCATGAAATCTGTAAAATTCGATTTGCCTATAATTTGCGTGGGTAACTTAGCTGTAGGTGGTTCAGGGAAAACGCCTACAACGGAATATTTAGTCAGGCTCTTATCTGATTATAAAATTGCCATTTTAAGCAGGGGATATGGCCGAAAAACTAAAGGCTTTATTCTTGCCGATGATAGTGCAACCGCCGAAACCATAGGTGATGAGCCCTTACAATATTATCAAAAATTCGAGAATGTTACAGTAGCGGTTTGCGAAGAACGGGTAGTTGGAATTGAGAAACTAAAAGAAAATCATGATTTAATTATTCTGGATGATGCCTTTCAGCATCGTGCCGTTAATGCTGGCTTAAATATCCTGCTTTTCGAATTTAGAAAATTGGGAACCTTACAGTTTTTGCTCCCTGCGGGAAATTTACGTGATGTTTTTGCCTCGCGTAAACGAGCAGATGTGTTGCTGGTTACAAAAGCTCCGGTTCCGTTATTGCATGTGGCACAACAAGCATCAATAAATGAATTACAGCCAAACAGCACCCAGAAAGTATTACATTCTTATTTAAGATACGGTGAGTTGAAACAGGTGTACGGTGATGAAAGTCGTTCTCTGGATTCGATAAAAGACCATGAAATTTTTCTTTTAACTGGCATTGCCAATCCCGATCCGCTTATTGAAGAGTTGGAAAAGTATTCTAAAACCATTAAACACGAAGAATTTCCTGATCACTATGCCTTTAAAACCGATGATATTAAAAAATTCAAATCGGCATTCGATGCCAGTGAGAAAAAAGAAAAAATAATCATCACAACAGAAAAGGATAGCAAACGTTTAAAAGCTGCGGGATTTAAAGATTTACTGGTAAATTTACCCGTATATTTTTTACCCATTGAGGTTGATTTATTTGAAGAAGATAAGATTACCTTTGATGAACTTATTTTAAACTATGTTAAGAGCAATAGAAGAAACCGTTGAGTATATAAAACGTAAAACCGAAAACTTTAAACCAGAAATAGGCATTATTTTAGGCACCGGATTAGGTGGCCTAGTTAAAGAAATTGAGGTTGAACATCAGTTGATGTACTCAAATATCCCTAATTTCCCAATCTCTACTTTAGAATTCCATAGTGGCAAATTAATTTTTGGAACATTAAATGGGAAGAAAATTATCGCCATGCAAGGCCGTTTGCATTACTACGAGGGTTATAGCATGCAGCAAATTACCTTTCCTGTTCGTGTAATGAAAGGCTTGGGCATCGAAAACCTGATCGTTTCAAATGCAGCAGGTTCATTAAATCCCGATTTTAAAAAGGGCGATTTGATGATCATTGAAGATCACATTAATCTTCAACCCGATAATCCTTTACGTGGTTTAATCGAAAGTTCATTGGGGCCACGCTTTCCTGATATGAGCCAGCCATACCAGCGTTCGATTATTGCTAAGGCTTTGGATATTGCAAAAGATGTTGATATAAAATGCCATAAAGGGGTTTATGTCGCGGTTTCTGGTCCAAATTTAGAAACCAAAGCAGAATATAAATATTTGCGTTTAATTGGTGCTGATGCTGTTGGGATGAGTACCGTTCCTGAAGTAATCGTAGCCAATCATGCAGGATTGCCAGTTTTTGCTATCTCCGTATTAACAGACGAAGGTTTTCCGGAAGATTTACAACCATTTAATTTAGACGAAATTTTAGAAGCAGCTGCTAAGGCAGAACCAAAAATGACAGAGATTTTAACCCGCTTAATTGCTGAATTGTAAAATGGGTAAAGTTGTTCAAATCTGTTTTTTTATTTTAGTGCTTTCGGGGCTGCAAAAATCTTTTGCTCAGGATTTAAAAACCAGTATCAACGATAAATCAGAAGCCGATTCGATCAGGAAAAAACTTGATGCGAAAGATTCGGTCATTTATACGGCTAAATTCATACGCTTTACTAAACTGGCACTGAGCAAGGATAGTATCGTTTTATTGCCGCTTGATACTTCAACTACCAATATTCAAAACTATAGTCCATTATTGCAGCCTGAACATCCTACCATTAATAACGGTAATATGGGGTTGGCAGCCCGGCCTTTGTTGTACGAGCCGAGTAAAAGAATTGGTTTCGATGTTGGGTTTCACTCGTTGGATTACTATGCTTTAACACCTGAAGATATCATTTATTACCAGGCAAGAGCTCCTTACACTAGTTTGTACTTAATTAGCGCAGGGCAAAAAGAACAACTTTTTAAAGCAACGCACAGTCAAAACATAAAGAAAAACTGGAATGCGGGTGTAAACTTTAACAGAGGTGACTCTCGTGGTTTTTATGCCAGGCAACGAGGAGATAATTTAAATGTGGCAGTTTTTTCGTGGTATCAATCGCCTAGTAAACGTTACAATATGTGGGCTTCGGCCATTTTTAATACGATGCGGGCTTATGAAAACGGGTCGACTTTGCAAGAAGGTATTTTTGAGCCTGGCTATGAAAAGATAAGTAGAGAAGCCGAAAGTGTTAGGTTAACAAGTGCTCGAAATCTTTATCGTAAGAATACGGTATTTTTAAAGCAAACCTATTATGTTGGAAGAATAGATACATCAAACAATATTAATGCCGCCGTATTGCCAACAAATAAAGTAACTTATATTGCAGAGTACAACAACGATAGCTATGATTTTGCAAAAAACGAATCCGATACCTATGGTGTAATGCCTGAAGGTTTTGCCAGCCCAACTTTTACTAATGATTCTACCCATGTACAACATTTAAAGAACGAATTTCTTTATAGCTTTTTCCTTCGTCCAAAAAACTCAACGGTTATTAAGAACGAATTAAAAGTTGATGCAGGGATTAGACACGATTATTACCAGCACAAATTTATTGGAAATAAGGAAGACGGAACTGCTTATGAGCAAAGCCAGTTTACCTACCAAAATATAACAGTTCTCGGCGCTGCCGGATATCGCTTTACCAGTAACATCGATCTAAATTTAGATGTGCAACAGATATTACAGGGCGAAAACGCTGGCGATTACTTGTACGAAGCCAAGAGTAACATTCTATTGAGTAAATCTGTCGGACGAATTGAATTAGGTGCTTATGCACAAAATCAGTCTCCTGCAGCAATATTCAACTATTATCATGGCAATCATTACCGCTGGGATCTTCAGAATTTTAGTAACACAAAAATTGCCAACTTATCCTTCAATTTTATTAACGATAAATATGGTTTTAAGGCAGGAGCCAAATATTTTTTAACAAGTAATTACCTTTATTTTACTGCTGATAATAGTTATGGCACCAATGCAATACTGCCAGTGCAGGAAACTAGCGACATTAGTTTAATCAGATTGGATTTATCAAAAAAATGGCGCTTTGGTAAGTTTGTTCTCGAGAATTATATTGCTTATCAAAAAACGGATAAAAATGCAATACTCAGAACGCCAGAATTTTACACCTACAATAGCTTCTACTTGGATCAAACATTTTTCAAAGTATTAAAAGCTAATATTGGCTTTGATGTTCGTTATAATTCTGAATATTCAAATTACTCTTATTCGCCAGCAACAGCTCA
>SEDB01000213.1 GCA_004210715.1 Pedobacter sp. | reverse complement strand
TCGATTGTTACTTACATTTCCTTATCAGAAATTAAAATCATCCTTCAGGATTATCCAAATTTTGCTCAGGCACATCGATCGTTTATTATTGCTAAAAATTACATCGAGAAAGTGGAGGGCAATACATTAAAAATGATCAATAACTTAATGGTTAACGTTGGAAATAGCTATAGACAAGAAATACAAGAATATATTAAGGAAAAAACGATAAGAACCAACCGGTCTTAAAATAAGGCTAGGAATAGTTCAGTACAATAAAATTAAAAAAATATGCAATTTTATTGTTTTAATCATCTTTACAAGCAGACACCCTATTAACAAGCAGTTCCCTATAAATGGTTAATCACAAAGAAACACCAAAAACCCTAAGCTTAAAAAACTGGCTCCTGGCCAAAAAATTCCACATCATAATATGGATTGTATTCATCATATATGAATCTGTAATTATTGGTTTATTTAGCGGACAATTTGGCAAACTTGTTAATTACGTTCTTTTTTATTCACTAAATATTACCCTTTTTTATCTGCACACCCATATCATTTTGGCAAATGGCTTAAAAAAGAGAAATCATATCTGGTGGAAACTTCCAATATTGCTAGCCTTTGAAATTGCAATCTATATCGTTTTTTATGTCGGCATTGATTACTTTATTATTGAAATTCTAAAATATCCCCGAGTAAGGAAGATTGGAGTAAATTTACAATATATATTAGGGCCGATATATCGTGCTATTTACTTTTTGTTTTTTTCTACTGGATATTATTTTCTGCTCAAATTTTTAAGCGAAAAAAAGAAAACAGAAGATTTAGAGAAACAACGGCTAAATAACATGATTCGGATTGCAAAATCAGAGAATGCATTTCTTAAAGCGCAGATACAACCTCACTTACTTTTTAACACACTTGATTTTATCTATCAAAATGCCCGTGAAAATTCTCCAATAGCGGCTGAAACGATTTTATCCTTATCAGAAATGATGCGATACTCAGTTGATAGCAACAAGGATCGGGATTTTATACCTCTTGAGGAGGAAATTAATCAAGTGGAAAACTTAATTAATTTACATCAGCTAAGAAAAAACCACCAGCTTCAAATTAGATTCTGGTATGATGAAGAAATCAAGAAGATCGAAATCATACCTCTAGTCTTAATTACGCTGGTAGAGAACATGTTTAAACATGGGAACTTATTGTCCCCATCTGAACCAGCAGAAATTAATTTATATTTAAAGGATGGCAACTTGGTTATTGAAACGGTTAATTTAATAGCACCGCCAAAAAGCAATGCAGGACTAAATGCTGGAATTAAAAATATTACAAAAAGACTGGATTATGCTTATGGCGAAAATTCAACTTTTAAAAGCCATGTAGATGAACGCAACTTTTACCAGGTAAAACTAACAATTAGAATATTTTCTGATTCATAATTTTTCAATCACACCTACAAACTATTAATTCATAGGCTTCAAATAAACACTACAATATCATTTGTGGTAATGAAAAATCCTTTTCATATTATTTTTTTCTTTTTCGCTGCTTTAATTGTAATTTGCAGCATCTAAAACTCGATAAATGTCAATAAATTGCATCGCTATAGATGATGATCCCCATTCTCTAGAGAATTTAATTTCATACATGGGAAAGTTGCCTGAACTGAACCTCGTGCAAACTTTTACCGAACCTTTACAAGCACTGGCAGAAATATCAGTGGCTAACCCTGTAGATATTATTTTCATGGACATAGAAATGCCTACACTTTCGGGATTAGAGCTTGCAGGATTACTAAGACAGAAAGCTAAGTATTTAATATTCACAACCGCTCATCCCCGCTATGCGATAGATGCCTTTAAAGTTCATGCAGATGCTTATTTACTGAAACCATATTCGATTATTCATTTTGCAAAAACAATAAACAACCTGTATCCTACCGGAACGAACGAGCAGCAGGCTTTCTCTATTTTCGATAATCATTATTTCTACCTTCCACTTAGCAACGAAACAAATGAACTGGCTCGAATTGATATTAATGAATTAATTGCTGTAGAAGATCATCAGGAGGATATTTGCTTTATAACCACTAAAAATACCTTCACCACTGCGAAAATAAACTTCGCTAAAATGATTAAGATGTTGAAAAAGCATCCCGGGTTTATTCAAATCAGCACCAATAATATCATAGCGAAACAACATATTAAAAGTGTTTTAGGCAATCAGGTTTTTTTATCTGGAGAGGTTTCATATGCTGTTGAAAATAGCCATAAAGACATATTTTCTGAATTCCTACACGAAAATCTTCTTAAAAGCAAACCACAGGCGTAAATTATTGCGATCAACTTTTTGTTTTTTTTTAAATCATTTCTGATTACCATTAAAACATTCCTTCGTTTTTTTTGTATTAGGATTATTATAATTTTTATTAATCATAATTTTTATTAATCGATTATCCATTTTGAAGAGAATATTAGTTGTAGATGATGACCCCGATATTTTAGAGGTTTTTCAGATGGCACTAGAAACAGAACATTACCGGGTTTACCCTTTACTATCACCAAGATTTATATTTAAAACCATTAAAGATTTCAGCCCGGATTTAATCATTTTGGATATCATGTTGAATGGCATGGATGGTAGAGCTGTATTTAGGGAATTAAAATTGAACCCTGAAACTGAAAACATCCCGGTCATTATGGCTTCAGCTAGATATGATGAAAATTATATTATATCGCAAAAGCTAAATCCTGATGATTATTTGGAAAAACCATTTAACATAACAGATTTACTTCAAAAGGTAAATAAACTAACTGCCAATTAAAAACCCTATGATATGCAACTAAGATTACTAACACCTATAATATTGCTTTGCGCAGCAATATCTATAAAAGCTAGCGCACAAAGCAGCCGCCCCGATAAGTTGTACTCCATGAGCGGAATTGGTTTCGCCTTTCCAATGGGAGAAACATCAGATTATTTTAAACCGAAATTCTCCACATCATTAGGGGTAAATTTAGCAGTTGGCAATGGCGGTTTTTTCGTTTACCCAAAAGTAAGTTTACATGCTTTTACCTTTAATCAAATCACTCCTGATCCAGGTTACACCTATAATATTCAAAAAGGTAGATCGACAACTTATTTATTAAATATCGCACTTGGATATAGAAAAATTGTAGATAAATGGGCTTTCTATGGATTTGCAGGCGCCGGCGGTGGATTCATTTTAACTCCACAGGCAGGTGTAAATGCAAGTACGCTACAAGTAAATATGGATAATAAAACAAACAGCTTAGGAATTGCTGAAGGTGGCGGTGGCATCGAATACAATATTGGAGGCGCCAACCTATTTATCGAAGCCAGTTATATGTATGGTTTTGGGAAAATTCAAAACCGTGTATTTAATACTGTGCCTGTAAGTATTGGTATTAAACCAAATTTGAGTAAGCTATTAAGTAAACTTTAAACTTCGTTTGTAAGCATTACAAAGCGATTACGTTACAACGTAGTCGCTTTTTTTGTTTTAACAAGTTCTGATAAAGATTTCTTAAAAGTAACCATGTCATAATTCACGTCCAGACCAAAAAAATAGGTAGCATCCGAACCTATGATTATAAAATTCATTTTTTTTTCATAAATCATACTTCTACAACTCCAATTTAGGTAGCGCATTAATCTTGAACGCTTCAAAAAGAAGATACCTCTCTGGAATGAATTTTAAACTATAATTCTTAGATTTAAATCATATATATGATTTAAATGAGCCAGCAAAAAACACTTCCGCATCAACAGTCAATATGCAGACAAGGACTTTTTAAAATGATCATGACTGCCTGTTTTGTGATAATTTCAGGTCAACTCTTCGCTCAAAAAGACCTCAGTCCGAGACAAATTTACCCAGGCCTTTTTGAAAAAATACAGCTTGAAAAAATTTATCCCGATGGAAAATCTTTTGTTGATGCGATTCCGAAGATGAAACCAGCTGAAATCGTAAGCGCTTATCAAAAGCAAAAAGATTTAAACGAGTTTAATTTAAAGAAGTTTGTAGCTGAACATTTCTCTATGCCCGAAAACCACAACGCGATTTATCAATCGGATATTAACGCAGGGATAGAAAAGCATTTAGACACTTTATGGACCGTTCTGAAAAGAAATCCGGATACGGTTTCTAAATTTCAAACGTCCTTACTTCCCTTGCCAAAACCTTATATTGTTCCTGGTGGCCGATTCAGAGAGATTTATTACTGGGATTCTTATTTTACCATGTTGGGTTTGCAAAAGGCAGGAAAAATCCAAACCATGAAAGATATGATTGATAATTTTGCCTTTCTGATAAATAAGTATGGTTTTAT
>SEDB01000212.1 GCA_004210715.1 Pedobacter sp. | reverse complement strand
CCAACTGCTACCAAAGCAAAACGAAAAATGATCAGCGATGAAGCATCGTTTAATAAACTTTCTCCTTCTAGAATGGCAGATGTAGACCTTGGGATTTTAACAAATTTCATAATGGCACCGGTACTTACCGCATCTGGCGGAGAAACAATACCACCCAATAAAAAACCTATGGCAATCGTAAATCCTGGTATCAAATAATTGGTAACCAATGCAACTGATAATGCTGTGAAAAATACAACTAGGAAAGCAAAACTTCCAATAATACGCCACCACTTTTTCATTTCTTTAAAAGAAATTGACCAGGAAGCTTCGAAAAGTAAGGGAGGCAGGAATATGAAAAAGATCAGGTCTGGATCAATTTTAACTGTTGGCAAACTTGGAATAAAACTGATGAATAATCCTGCGATAACCAATAAGATAGGATAGGCAATTTTTAGTTTGGTAGCCCACATGTTTAATAACACGATTGAGGCTATCATTGCTAATAAAAAGGGTAAAAGTGTATGCATTAAGCTAAATTTTTATTGAATAAATTTTAAAAAGAAAAGTTTACGATTACATTAAAATGTCGTTTACTGGCTGTATGGGCTGTGGCATTTCTGTTTCGCCTAGCATTTGCAGTAAATCAATTTCAATGGTGCGACAAATGGATAACATAGGAATGTCTGTTCCTAAACCTTCAAATGGGTTTTCAGAATAATCGCCAATCAGTTCCATTACCACATAGATCCAGCCCACAATTGTTCCAAAAGGAATCATTAACCAAACACCAGCCTCCTCTAATTTTGCAAATTCAGCTACAATGCCTAATGGCAAAAGGAAAATGAAAATACAAGTGAAAATGAAACTCATGTTTGCGTATTGGCGGGGAATTGGGAACTTTTTGATGCGTTCTGCTTTACCTTGATGGTCGTAAAAATCTGATAATATTTTTTGAAGCTCTAATTGTCGGCGCATATGCAGGGTTTCTTCCTCATGAAGCTGTGCTAAATCCTGCGATTGTAAATTGATGATTTGTGTCGCTTTATTTGCTGCGGTATCCCATTGAGCTGCATCGGCATAATAATCTGCCTTTTGCTTTTCGCTTAAGTAATTTTTAAACTGACCTATACCAAAACGCTCTCTGCGTTGAACTGCAATTTTTCCGAAAAGATGTTTAAGGTTTACATGTTCCCATTGTGTGGGCACCAAAAGTTGTTCTCTTAGAATATATAGCCAGGCAATGTGACGGTATATTAATCTGGTTTTTATTTGTTTAATTTCCTCATCGGCAAGTTGGCTATTCAAGATAAATGAATTAACCATCATGCCCCAACTTCGGCTACTGTTTACAATGCCACCCCATATTTTTCGGGCTTCCCAAACCCTGTCGTAAGATTGGTTATTTTTAAAACCAACATAAAATGCCACTGCCGTACCAATTAAAGATACAGGTAACCATGGGATAGAAATCCAATGCCAGCCCACTACTTTGAACAACACAGAAATGATGAACATATATGCAGTAAGCCAATAAATATGATGACCAGCAAATTCAAAAATACCTTTGAGGGTTATGGTTTTTTTTACTATCATTTCTTTAAATAATCTTACAAGTAAACATTAAGCTTATTTCTTAATTTAAAATTAAGCTTTTATTTCACATACCGAAATCTCATCAATAAATGATTTTTACAGTATTTGGGATTAGAAAATAAATAGGGAAAACCAAATTAATGGCAATAAAACGGAGTTTTGATATTGACTAACTCATATCTAAGCTCAGTATATCTTCAGATTTAATATTGTGTTTCGTTTCAATTTGTCTTTTGGCCTTTTCAAGTTCATTGAAGTTATCCGAAATTTGCTTGAAAAATAATTCACATTGTTTTATCGCTAAGTAAGCGGCGATTTTCACCCGGATTTGATCAGCAAAAAATACCTGGATTGAAATTAGGGAAATCAAAAAGATGTAGTGAGCAAAAATTAGTTGGTTAGCACCATTAATACCAATTTTAAAAGCAATAAAATCCAGAAGAATTGGGATAAGTAAAATGGGTAAAAATGATAAAAGCTTTGAGCGCAACGCTGT
This sequence comes from Pedobacter sp., assembly GCA_004210715.1. Taxonomy (GTDB): domain Bacteria; phylum Bacteroidota; class Bacteroidia; order Sphingobacteriales; family Sphingobacteriaceae; genus Pedobacter. The sequence continues at coordinate 5,777 of SEDB01000212.1, read as the reverse complement.
TTGTTTTTCGGCAGCTTCAACTAGCGATAATTCTCTCTCTAACTTCGATTTCAGTGGAATTTCACGATTTGATCTTGATTGATCAATTTCAGCCAGTTGCTTTCCGTAAGCAACATCAATCTGGCTCATTTTTTCCAATAAAGAAAGTTCATCTTCATTAAGTTTCTCCTGATCAGCAACGATGGCTTCTTGTTCAACAATCAGCTGTTCCATTTCATCCAAATCATCAGGAATACCTAGATATAACTTTTGCTCAACAATAAGAATCCGATCATCGATGGTTTGGCGAATATCTTTAAGTTTTTGGTGTTCCTTTTTAAGGGCATCTTTTTGTAAATCGTGGTTTCCCTGGATTTGCAAAAGGTTAACAGCAAATTCAAGCTTTTTCAACTCGGCTTCATTAACAGTTAAGCGTTGATGCAATTCTTTGATAACTGCAAAACTATCTTCGGTGTTGGCTAACTGTGAAAGTTGCTTCTGGTAAGTCTGAAGATCTTTTGGCGAAAGAGAAAGGATTGGCATCAAGTATTAAGATATTAGGCTGTAAAATTATAAAATTTATTCAATGAGCGGTATTTATATAATGCCATATTCTTAAATATAGTTTTCGACATTTAAGTTTTATAAAGAATAAAAATGCATTTAACTAACATCATCTTTTCATGTTGACTCCATAATAATAATATTTGGAAAACCTCATTTTTATGGCTTTAAAGGCTGTTTGTAAATTTCTAATCCACATTTGTTATAGATTTAGAAACAAATTTTATACCTGTTTCAATCTCAAAGCGCTAACATTGCTCTGGTTAAATCTCCAATAGATTTAGCGTGACTAACCAATTATAAACTTATTTCTAAATTATGAAGAAAAGCCGATCTATTCTGAACTGCCTCTTTGATGGCAAGTTTGCTCCACACTCATCCAATCAAAACCAAATGTAAATATTATGAAAAAAGGAAATTTACTTAATTTATTTCATGTTCATCAGGTTGGTAACTTAAAAAGAATGCTTGCGCTGCCGTTGGTAATGGCTGCCATGGCATATCCAAGTTACGCCTCGATAACAAAAAACAATGCTTTGGAGATCAAAGCAAACAAATTCGATGTCACAATTACCGGAACTGTTAAGGCTGCTTCCGGAGAAACATTACCTGGGGTTTCTGTTAGTATAAAGGGTGGCGGAAGAGCTGTTGTAACTGATGCAAATGGAAAATTCAGCATCTCAGTTCCAGAGAATGCTACCCTGGTTTTTAACTATATCGGTTATACCGCTAAAGAAGTTGTGGTTGGTTCTAACCCTGTAGTTAACGTTACTTTAGAATCATCAGATACCGCATTGGATGATGTGGTAGTAATTGGTTATCAAACCATCAGAAGAAAGGATTTAACTGGTGCTACAGGTTCAGTAAGCACTGGCAATACCGAAAAACGGGCTTATCAGGCATCAGGAATGGCTATTCAGCCAGGTGTGGCCAATTATAATGGTCGTATCAATACCGATTGGGTGGATGAAACATTGAGAACAGGTTCGGTTCAGGATTATAATGCGAGTATTTCTGGTGGCGGTAACGGATCGAAATACTTAATCTCTGGTGGTTATTTTAAAGATAAAGGGGTGCTTATTGCCAGAGAATTTGAGCGTGCATCTTTCCGTGTAAACACTGAAACCACAAAAGGAAGATTCAAATTTGGAGAAAACCTTGCATTTTCATCATCAACATCGAAAGCACCTTTTCAAGGTGGTGCCTTTGCAGGTAATCCTTGGTACGATATGTTTTCAAGTGTGCCATTAATCCCGGTTCAGGATAACGCATTAATCAGTACCAATAATCCTGGCGGTTGGGGTTATGGATCGAATGGAAACATCAATACATTTTCACGTAACCAGGTAGCAATTGCAAATATCACTTCAGTAAAATCGAATTTTGCCAAAATTATAGGTAATGCATTTGTCGATTTCAAAATTATTGAAGGTTTAAATTATAAGTTCAATGCAGGTATCGAAACCAGTTTTGATAAAAGTAAATCAATCAGAAAAGATGGTTCATGGTACCAAAATCAATCGCCTGATTTTAGTCAGCTAAGCGATAACCGCAACCAGTTTTTAAGTTACCTTTTAGAGCATACTTTGAACTACAACTATGTTATTGGTAAGCATAGTATTAATGGTGTAGTAGGTTACACAGAACAAACTACACAAACTGATAATACTTTCGGCAGCGGCATTAAATTAGCTCAATTTGGAGGTGAATATTTTGATACTTTAACTTCAACTGCAGGTGAAGGTCGTACATCTTCAGGAACCAGATATAAAAACCTGTTAGATTCTTATTTAGGTCGTTTGAACTATACCTATGATGATAAATATTTACTAACCGCGACTTTCCGTGCTGATAAAGATTCTCGATTCTCTCCTCAGTTTAGAACGGGTTATTTCCCTTCAGGCGCTTTAGGATGGAGAATTTCTAAAGAGGATTTCTTTAAAGTGGATTGGGTTTCAGATTTAAAACTTAGAGCTTCTTATGGTGTGCTTGGTGTGAATACTTTAGGTGCATATCAGTTCATTGGTTTCCTTAACCAGGCTCCAGATGTGGTTTTAGGCAGCGGGCAGGTAACTAGTCCAGGTGCAATTCAAGCTAAACTGGCTTCAGGTGATTTAAGATGGGAAAAGAAAAAAACAACCAACTTAGGTTTTGATGTATCGCTTTTTAAAGATCAGTTCACAGTGAATTTTGATGCATTTCGTTCAGTTTCAGAAGATGTATTGTTAAGTCAACCATTGCCAGGATACCTTGGTAATTTACAGGGAGATCCAATCGTTAACATCGGTTCTATCCAGAATAAAGGTTTAGAATTAAATTTGGGTTATCGCCCGAAATTAGATGGCGAATTTAAATGGGATATCGCAGGAAACATCAGTATTGTTAGAAACAAGGTATTGTCATTAGGTAATTTAGGTATTGATACAGAAACTGGTCAACCTAAAGATTACATTCAATCGGGCAATACCAGAACACAAGTTGGCAGATCAATTGGTGAGTATTACGTATTGAAAACTGATGGAATTTTCCAGAATCAGGCAGAAATTAACGCACACAAAGCACAAAGTGCTTATGCTAAACCTGGTGATATTCGTTACGTAAATACCATTGATGGTGGTACAAATGATGATATTAATGATAAAGACCGCGTTTTTGCAGGTTCAGCTTTTCCAAAATTCACTTCTGGTTTACAATTTAATTCCAGATACAAAGATTTCAGCCTTTCTATTCAATTATACGGTGCTTTCGGGCAAAAATTGTATAACGATGTGCTGAGAGATTTGGATAGTTATGGAAATTCAAACTATAGAAGAGCAATCAACCCATGGACGCCAAGTAACACTGACACCACTTTCCCAAGATTAGGCTATCAGTTTGCTGCAAATGATCGAGGAATCAACGAAAATGCAAGAGGTAACACAGATCGTTGGATTGAAGATGGTTCATTTTTAAGACTGCGTAATGTGGAATTAGGTTATAGTTTTCCTCAAAAATTAATCTCAAAAGCTAACATTAGCAGTGCAAGATTGTATGTGAGCGGACAAAACTTATTTACCATTACCAAATACAGTGGCCTTGATCCTGACGTAGTGGGTGCGAATCCAAATCTTGAGCCGGGAGTGGATAATGGAAATTATCCTTCATCAAGAATTATCTCATTTGGTTTAAGCGTAGGTTTCTAATTAATTTTAATAAATCATGAAAAAATATATATTCATACTGACCGTAGCAATTACTGCTTTAGCTGGTTGTAAGAGAGATTTTGATGCGGTTAATCCAAACGCACCAACTATTGCAAGCTTTTGGAAAACCGGAGATGATGCTACAAAAGGAATCAATGCGGTTTACAGTACTTTTTACCGCACCGCAAGTTTATATTCCCGTTGGATGTTTTACCACGGAATTTTAAAATCTGATGAAGGTTTTGGATCTGGCGGCGACGGTGGACTAAACAATTTAATGCGCTTTAATCAAACCAATTATAATGATGGTTTAACCGCACAAACTTGGTCTACTTTATATGTTGGTGTTTTCAGAGCAAACCAGGTGATTGCAAATGTGCCTAACATAGCAATGGATGAAACTACCAAAAAGAGAATCGTTGCCGAGGCTAAATTTTTAAGAGCGTTATTTTATTTTAATTTAACACTTTACTATGGCAGACCGCCTTTAATGTTAGCACCTTCGCAGCCAAAAGATGTTCCTGCGAATGCAACAACTGCTCAGGCTTACGCACAGGTGGCCAAAGATTTAAATGAAGCCATTGCTGATTTGCCAGTAAGTTATCCTGCTGCTGATTTGGGTAGAGCTACAAAAGGTGCAGCTTATGCGCTTTTAGGAAAAACCTATCTACAACAAAAAATGTATCAGCAAGCAGCAGATGCTTTCGCTTATCTGGTAACAGGTGCTGGAAGTTCAACTTACACATTAACTGCTGATTATCGTGATAACTTTATTATCACGAGAGAGAATAACAGTGAATCTATTTTTGAAATTCAGTTTAGTGAAAACCAGTCTGAAAGTACTGATGACGATGTTGATGAATCAAGAATAAACAATACAGGTACATCTATTTCTCAGTTTTTTGCGCCTCCGGGTGTAGGTTTCTCTGATGGTGCTGCCCGCAGATGGGTTGTTGATGAGTTTTTACAAGAAAGAACCGTTACCAATGCGCAAGATCCTCGTTTGGCTGCTTCTTTTATTTTCAATAATGCAAACCCTGCTGGTCCAACTGCCACCATTGTTTACGGACAAACCTTCCAAAGCAGATATGGAACTGGTCCTGATGCAAATGGCGTGTGGTTCCGTAAGCTGTTAAATGATCACTGGAAAAATCAGGAAGGATTCCGTTCTCCAAATAATTATCGATTAATTCGCTATGCCGATGTTTTATTAATGTATGCCGAATGTTTGAATGGTTTGAACAGAACTGCTGAGGCTTATCCATTGGTTGATAGGGTAAGACAAAGAGCTGGCTTGGCTACCTTAACCGTTGCTAAACCAGGCTTAAACCAAACACAATTTTTAACGCAGCTGAAACACGAACGTTTAACAGAATTGGCTGGAGAAGGATGGCGCTGGGCAGATTTGCAACGTTGGGGCGATTTAGGCCCAGCATTGGCTACCAGAGATGCTGATTTTACAGGATTTATTGTTGGTAAACATGAAGTTTATCCAATTCCACAAAGTGATATTGATTTAAATTCGAATTTAACGCAAAATCCTAAATATTAATTAAAAAGGTTAGTGGCTTTGCTGCTAACCTTTTAAACATTTCCTATTATGAACAAATTCACATCAAAAGGATTAAAAATTCACCTGCTGTGGCTCGCACTTTTCGTTTCTGTGAGCCTTTCTTGTGGAAAGTCAAGTAATCCAACACCTGTTGATCCGGTACCGCCAACTACGGTAAGTACTTTTTCCAATCCATTGATGAATGGGGCAGACCCTTCCGTTTTTCAAAAGGATGGTGTTTACTATTATCTCCAAACCAATGGCAGTTCTATTAATTTATGGAGCACTACGGCGATGTCTAAGTTGAGCACGGCAGTGCCGAAAACAGTTTTTACACCAGTAGCTGGTGCAGCAAATTCAAGAAATGTTTGGGCGCCTGAACTTTACTTTTTTGATGGTAAATGGTATATCTATTACACCGCAGGAAATGGTGCAGACCTGAGCCAGAGAACATGGGTTTTGGAAAATAGTAGTCCTGATCCAACAACAGGTACATGGGT
>SEDB01000211.1 GCA_004210715.1 Pedobacter sp. | reverse complement strand
TCTCTAACATCGCCTTGAATCATGATTTCGCCATCTTTAACTGAGCCACCTACGCCACATTTGGTTTTAAGCATCTTACCAAGAACATCAAGATCATCAGTTTTACCTTTGAAACCGGTAATCAGGGTAACTGCTTTACCTCCCCTGTTCTTCTTATCAAGCATTACACGGAGGTCTTGTTGATTATTTGCAGGGGTTGTGGTATCATCAACTTCTTCCTCATACTCAAATTCGGGATTGGTAGAATACATAATTCCACCCAAATCGCTAAGGCTGTTTTTCTTTGGCTTCATATTGCAAATTATTTAGGTAAATAGAGGGATCGAAATTAAGGAACAATAACTTTTAACGAAAGAGGTTTAACGTTTATTTCGATTTCAGCATCCATTTGTAAAGGTTCGCCATCTACATGCACCGGACCAGCATGTTCTCTGGTAATCGTGATGTTTTTACCCTTTATAATTTCGATCATATCCGATGTTTCTGCGGTGCCCGTCAACATAATATAACTCAAAACGGGCAATTTCAGAATGGAAAATGGTTTAATAATACAAACATCGAGCAAACCATCTTTTACTGATGCATTCGGCGAGATATAAACATCATTGCCATATTGCGAAGAATTTGCAATACTTACAGCAAAGGCTTTTCTTTTGTATTCCTGTCCATCAATATTGATGAGATACTGTTCTGCTTTATAGTTAAAAACCTCTTGAAAGCCTAATTTAACATAGCCAGCCAGGCCACGTTTTTTATCTTTTGAGAAAGCTGAACTTAAATGTGCATCAAAGCCCATTCCCGCAAGGTTGAAAAAACATTTATGGTTGAATTCTGCCGTATCAATACGATCTACCTTAAAAGCATTGATGGCCAATATGGCATGACGCAAATTTTTTGGAATATTCAAGAATCTGGCCAGACCATTTCCTGATCCGAGCGGCAAAACGCCCAAAATAATATCGTGTTTTAAAACTTTAGTGGCCACTTCATTAATGGTACCATCGCCACCAGCGGCAATAATTACATCAAAGTTTTTTGCTGCCGCCTCATCTGCCAACTCAGAAGCATGACCAACATATTCGGTAAAAACAAAATTGGCGTTGAATTTCTCTTTATCCAAATACTTATCGATAAAATCGGGAATACGCAATTTACCCCTACCACCTGAAATGGGGTTAATGATGAATAGTATATTGGTCTTTGTGTGCAAAGTGTAAGAATGAAGGCACAAAATAATCTATAATTTTTGAAATAAAGAAAATATGCTAATTTTGCAAGCATTAAAAGTGGATTGATTTGCTATCCCGATCATCGGGACCGGATTGCAACCACTTAAAAAAATTGCTAATACCTCTTTCCATTAAATTTAAACCTGTTCAGGGGTTTTGGCAATGATTACCTTATTTATTTATCACTAATACATTAATAAATGTCGTATTTATTTACATCAGAATCTGTATCTGAAGGCCATCCAGATAAAATTGCCGATCAAATTTCGGATGCATTAATTGATAACTTTTTAGCATTTGATGCAGAATCAAAAGTTGCTTGTGAAACTTTAGTTACCACCGGACAAGTAATTCTAGCTGGAGAGGTTAAGTCAAAAACTTACTTAGATGTTCAGCAAATTGCCCGTGATGTGATCAAGAAAATTGGTTATACCAAAAGCGAATATATGTTTGAAGCGAATTCTTGCGGTATTTTATCAGCAATCCATGAGCAATCACAAGATATTAATCAAGGTGTAGATAGAACAAATAAAGAAGAACAAGGGGCAGGCGATCAAGGGATGATGTTTGGTTACGCAACAAACGAAACTGAAAATTACATGCCTTTGGCACTTGATTTATCTCATGCTTTATTGAGAGAACTGGCTACTTTAAGAAGAGAAAATGAGGAAATTAGCTATTTACGTCCGGATGCGAAATCTCAGGTAACTTTAGAATATTCTGATGATAATCAGCCACAGCGCATTGATGCCATTGTAATCTCTACACAACATGATGATTTTGTTAAGCCGGCTTCTAATTCAAAAGAAGATAAGGATGCAGCAAATGAAGAAATGTTAACCAAAATTAAAAGTGATTTAGTTTCGATTTTAATTCCAAGAGTTAAGGCAAAATATCCTCAATATGCTCATTTATTTAATGACAATATTACTTACCACATTAACCCAACTGGTGTATTCGTAATCGGCGGACCACACGGAGATACTGGCTTAACGGGTAGAAAGATTATTGTTGATACATATGGCGGTAAAGGTGCTCACGGTGGTGGTGCATTCTCTGGTAAAGATCCAAGTAAAGTAGATAGAAGTGCGGCTTATGCCACACGCCACATCGCTAAAAACCTGGTTGCTGCTGGTTTGTGTGACGAAGTTTTGGTTCAGGTTTCTTACGCAATCGGTGTTGCTAAACCAACATCAATTAATGTTGTAACTTATGGAACTGCTAAGGTAGATTTAACAGATGGCGAAATCAGCAAAAAAGTAGAAGCTATTTTCGACATGCGTCCTTATTTTATCGAGCAAAGATTAAAATTGAGAAACCCGATTTACAGCGAAACTGCAGCCTATGGCCACATGGGTAGAACCCCTGAAACCGTAAACAAAACTTTCAAAAACCCTTACGGTGAAGAAAAAACAGTGAGCGTTGAATTATTTACATGGGAAAAATTAGATTACGTAGACCAGGTAAAATCTGCTTTCGGAATTTAATAGACCAATACTACATGAAAAAGCTTCCCAGTTTTAAATTGGGAAGCTTTTTTTTTGCAATCAAAGCGATCATAATCCTTTCGCTTTCATAAAATCGGCTTCAACAGTCGATAGGTTCTGATCATCGATACTATAGGATTTAATATCGGCAATTTTTATTTCATCGATTACATCAACAAAGTTTTGAAACTTTGCAGTTATAGTTGGTTTGATAATCACAATCATATATTTAGAAGGATTATTCCCATTAGCTTTAGCAACTTCAATTTTGTTTGCTGCAATTTGCGCTTGAAGATTTGCAATAGGTGTGATCTGCATAGCCGCATTTCTAGTTGTCCCCAAATAAGTTACCGCTTCATTATTCTTACCAAGCAAAACGGTCATCGTTCGAGAGGCTGGGTAATCAATTGTACAACCACCACACTGATCTGGTTTAGCAATATCAGCTGCATTTAGTGTACCTAGCGAGGTAGTGAGCATAAAAAATGTGGTTAGCAAAAACATCAGATCGACCATTGCTGTCAGATCAACTCTCGGTGCTGTTTTTCTAGTTCTTCCCTTTGTAGCTTTGCCACGTGGTGATTCGTTTAAAGTTGCCATATGTTTTAGTTTTTAAATCATGATGACAACTCCTTAAAAATTGCATAAAAAAGGCGATTAAAAAATTTAATCGCCCGACATTATAATTTAGGATGGCTATTTGGTAGCCTCGATTACCCCACATCCAACTCTTGGTCCTGAGTTTCCAGTTGGCTGAGTAGTATAGTCATCCGTTCCACCATGAACAATAATTCCGCGTCCAATAATATTTTTCACAGCGCCGTCAGCAATGCTCCAGCGATCTGTAGTAACCGAAATTTTGCCCTCTCCCTTAGAATCAAGCATGATATTACCAATGTCACCACTGTGATAAGCATCCGAACCCCACTTTCCATGGTTTTCCTTCGTTGGGTTCCAATGACCGTGTGTATTTTCGCCCATATAGCCACAGTCTCCATGTTCATGAAAGTGTACAGCCACATTGCTATCGGCCCTTGAGGCGAATTTTAGCTCCAAATCCATTTTTATTTTACCATCACTCAACTCATAAAACTTCACTGTACCAATACTTTTGCTTGGATCTGCCGTTTCCGAAAGACTTGCGTGTGCAATTTCTTTATCTGTTTTAGAACAAGCACTGAATAGTGCAACGCTAGCAATTGCTAAACTGAGAAAATATTTTTTCATATCAATTGAAATTTAGTTTTTAAAGAAACAGATTGACTCTCATTTGGTTTGATTTTAAATCATAGACATTAAAACCATTTAAGAAACCACTTGTTTAATGAGTATAAAATCATATAGCTATGGAACAGCCAATTGCAATGAATACTTTGAGTCAAATTTTAGAGAAATTGAGGCTGAAAGGAAGAGATAACGAATTAAAGATGTCAGATCATGGCAAAATGCAAAGTAAATCTTTAGGGAACATTTACAAACCTGAAGATTTAACAATTGTAAAAACGTACCGATTTGAAGGAGATTCTGATCCTGCAGATAACTCTGTACTTTATTTAGTAGAAGACAAGGATAAAAACATAGGGTATATTCTGGATGCTTATGGCATCTATTCTGATAATTTAGGATCTGGATTTGATGATTTCCTTAAGAAAATACC
>SEDB01000210.1 GCA_004210715.1 Pedobacter sp. | reverse complement strand
GTTACTTTGCCGACCTTATCCAATCTATAGAAAAGAAATTTTAAAATATAATATTACCATGGTAACCTTTTTAATCATTTTATTAATTGTTGTGTGTATAGCTTTAGGCTTATTTGTATTAATACAAAATCCTAAAGGTGGTGGTTTAGCAACAGGCGGTGGCACAAGCAATATGTTTGGCGTTCAACGTACTGGTGATGTTTTAGAAAAAGGATCGTGGGTTTTATTGGCTGCAATCGTTATTTTAACATTAGGGATTACTACAATCACCAAAAATGGCGGTGGCGCTACAGCTGTCGGAAGCTCGGCTATTCAAGAGCGTTTAGACAAAACACCTTCTCCATCTCCACTTGGCGGATCATTAAACAATACTGCTCCGGCTAAGCCTGCAACTACTGATACAACCAAAAAATAGTTAATTGCTCAACGCATTTTTAAAAGCTTTCCTCAAAAGGGAAAGCTTTTTTTGTTATATCACATTTTGAATCCGTCACTTTCAAAAAAAATAAAATAATTTAAAGTAATATTTAATCTCATCCGTTTACTGGTTTATAAAGCCCTTAATTTTGCCCACAAACGAATCTCAAAATATCATTTCTACCGTTTCCAATTATGGAAAACGCTTGTTCAGTTTCATTCGGGGACGAGTGAATACGGATGAGGACGCGGAGGATATTAGCCGATGCGTATTCTCCTGAACAGGAAGGCTTGAAAAAGCTTTTTTGGGATCAGTTGTTTTTAGCATTGGAAGAATTGCCTGAAAACCAGCGTTATGTTTTTATTCAGAATGAACTGGAAGAAAGAACATTCCAGGAACTGGCGGATGAAACAGGCGAAAATATCAAAACATTAATATCAAGAAAGGGTTACGCAGTAAAGCATCTGCGTAGCCGTTTACAAAATTTATATCAAGAATTTATTAACTATTAATTGAATAGGAAATGAGAAACAGGAAGTTTAGTAAAAGCAAGAAATTCATTTTCTTTATCCCAGTGGTAGCGGCAATTGCAGCGGCCCTAGGTTACATCGTGATGTTTTTGTGGAACTGGATTTTACCAGAAGTGGTGCACGCCGGGCGATTGAACTTTTGGCAGGCACTTGGCTTACTTGTACTTTGCCGGTTGCTGTTTGGAAATTTCAATAAGGGCGGGGGAAATAATCGCTTTCGCGAAAAAGCAAGAGAAATGCGCTCTAAATGGGATGGCATGAATGAAGAAGAAAGAGCGAAGTTCAAAGAAGAATACAGACGCAGGTGTGGCGGATGGGGACACCGAAACAAGGAGTAATTTAGAGCCGGCAGAAATGCCGGCTTTTTTTGTTTAATCACTTACCCGCCTTTGCCACGCACCAATGGAAAATCAGGACTCGCAATGACGCCGTTTTAATTTTTTATAAAACACGGTATGAAATAAATTATTTCAAATTTCTTAAAGTAAAAATAAATCTGTTCCGTCTACCTCATTAAATAACAATAAATAATAAAATGAAACAGATATTAAAAACCATAGCATTCGGAATTGTACTCGGTACAGCTGTATTCTTCGTGCCCTTTATATTCAAGTTTATATTAGCAGTAATGGTAATTGGCTTTATGGCCCGAATGATTTTCGGCCAAAGTCGTCGCCGTTTCGTTAATAGGTTTGAGCCGTTCAATTCAAATTACGCACCAATAATTCCAATTGACAATCAATGGTACAAACCATCAGTACAAAGTAACGGACAGATTAATAACATCAATATTAATTATTAAGCGATGAGAGCATTCAGAATATTACTGGCGTTGGCAGTTGCAGGAGCAACTTTTTATAGCTTAAACGTGTTGGCCATTCAAAATGGATATCCAGACCGATTGGATTTTAAGAACAGGCACTATCATGAAAATGACTGTGAATCGCAGCAAAGAAACCATGGTTTCAGTCACCATAGGAGAAAAACAGTTGATACCATGATCACTCCAATTGATAGTTTAAATAAATAAGTACATGTCACAGGTTCTAGTTTTAAGCAGTCCATCTCAAAATGATGTTGATCCGATTTTAGGATTTGCAAGTGAGTTGATCACCCAGGGGGAAAAAGTTACTTTCTTTAGTTCTAATGAATTTAAAATCCCAATAGAAAATATTGGTGCAGACTTTAAAGCCTATAGCCAAGATCTGAATATTTTCAAAAAGGATGAGTCAGAAGAAGGAAAGCCTAAATCTGGATTGATCAGTGCATTGCTGGAACCAATGAAGTTTATTGATGATATCGTTGTGCAGATTAGAGGCTTGAAATTCGATTACGCTGTTTTTTCTCCTTCCTATCCTTACGCCAGCATCATTACGCAATTACTGGGTATTTCGAGAACCCAGCAAATGATCTCGAATTAATTACAACAAAATTTAATACAATGTATAACGAAAATAGATGCCATACAGGCAAAATGAATAGCGGCTGTGGGCCAAGAGGTGGTCGGTTTGGAAGACACCATCATGGCAGGTTCGCCCACCATGCGCATGAAATGTTCGGAAAAGGTTTCCGACGTGTTCCTGCAAATATTGAAGAAACTGATGAAAGTTACGTCATCCATCTTTTCGCTCCAGCTTTGGAAAAGGAGTTTTTAAAAGTGGTCACAAAAGACGATGTGTTAACCGTTTCATATACGCCTAAAGAAGAGGAAGCAGTAAGCGCAAAGAAATTTAGCAGAATAGAATATAGCAATAGCGCTTTTGAAAGAGCTTTTGCTTTAAACGGAAAAGTGCTTCCAGAAAATATATCGGCAAAATATGCTGATGGAATTCTGAAAGTAACACTTCCTAAAAATCCCGAAACCAATGTGCCTGCAAAAGACATCGCGGTAAACTAAGTTTCGTCTATTATAATTTCAACGGCCCTGATTGTTCTTACAATTGGGGCTTATTTGTTTTGGATATCCTTACTCAGTTAAATTTAACATTTACGCTTTCATCAAAGCGTTATCTTTGGTGCAAATTAAGCCACTAAATTTGTGGCAGTTCTTTTGCTTAAAAAAGCTAAACACACAAAATGAAAAAAATAAATATTTTAACTGCATCCCTGGCATTAATATTATTTACAAGTCTAAAGGCCAATGCTCAAATTAAATTGAGCGATATCTTTAAAAAGGTAACTGAGAAACAAAGCACTACTACAACTACCGGCACGCCCACCACTTTTGAAATTGGGCAAGGTATTAAAGAGGCTTTGCAACTCGGTGTTTCTGCAGGTGCAGACCGATTATCAGTAAAAGATGGATTTTTAGGAAATTTAGCGGTTAAAATTTTAATGCCACCCGAAGCTCAAAAAGTAGAAAAAACTTTGCGTGGCATTGGTTTGAATAAACTTTGCGATAATGTAATTACGAGCTTAAACCGTGCGGCTGAAGATGCCGCTACTGAAGCAAAGCCAATATTTATATCGGCGATAAAACAAATGACATTAGCTGATGCAACCAACATTCTTTTAGGAAATAACGATGCAGCAACAGCCTATTTTAAACGTGTAACCACCTCAGAATTGATGCAAAAATTCAGTCCGATAGTTACAACGAGCCTGAACAAAGTGAATGCGACAAAGTATTATACAGATTTGACTTCTCAGTACAACCGCTTGCCTTTGGTTAAACCTGTAAATACAAACCTTACCGAATACGTTACGCAAAAAGCAATTGACGGATTATTCCTGGAAGTGGCTAAAGAGGAGTTAAAAATCAGAGGGAATTTAAATTCACGTAGTACAACTTTGCTTCAAAAAGTATTCGGCTATGCTGATAAGAAAAAAAGTTAAGTCTGAATAAAATCATAAAATTAACAGATCCGGGTTTTAAAAAGTCTGGATCTTTTTTGTTTAAAAACAATTCGTAAAATTGCGCATGACTAAATTGTATTCACGTCTAGCACTGGCAATCATTTCATGCCTGGCTATTTTTGCTTCCTGCACTTCCAACAGTAATGATCAAACTAAATCAACAGCAATGTTAGATACCGTTTCTTTAAGCGGGAAAAACTTTGCATTGGCTTATCAGGATGGGCAAAAAATTGTAGCAACCAGTATTGATACGATGAAACAAATCTCATTTGGGGGTGCAACCGATCCATCCATTTCTCCTGATGGAAATAAATTGGCATACACCGTTAGCGATAGTACAGGAAACAGAAGCATTTGGGTAGCGGATTTGGAAAACAAAAGCCAGTTGCAGTTGCATGCAGACAGTAAAAATTATTATGGTGCGGTGTGGTCTGCGGATGGCACTAACATTGCGTTTAGTGTATTAAATGATAAAAATATCTGGAAAATTGGCCTGGTCAAACATGATAATACTGGTTTAATTATACTTGATAGCCAATCGAACATCAATGTTAGTTCTCCAACCTGGAAATCGGAGAATGAAATCGTTGCACATGATTTGAATAACTTATACACTTTTAACCGCTCTGGAAAAATAACGGATACAAAGCGCTTGAAAGATTTGATTGGAACGAATTACAATATCGCTAGCGATAATAGTTTCTTTTATGCGGATAAGGGCGATAAAATCATTTTCAGTGCTTATTCCGGTAATGCTATGCCTGAATTACATGGCAAAGCCAATGTTGTTTTCTCAATGGATGTGTCATCTAAAGGGGTTAAACAAATTTCTCCTGTTGGGATGAATGTATCGAACCTTTTTGTTACCGCTGATGACCGTATTTTCTTTTCTGGAGCTGAGAAACCATTTACGCAAAGCAAAATTTATGTTTCTGATTTAAGCGGAAATATAAAAACGGTGGTTGATAAAGGAACAAATCCAACGGGTGCATTGAAATAGTTTTAATTGCCCTTTCATCCTGAGTGATAATTGAATCATAAAAATTGATAGACTGCGTTTTAGGGCGGTCGTCATTGCAACCCTGAATTTCATTTCGAGGAGGCAAAGCGAAGCAATTTCCACTAAGATATTTTACTGGAATAGATTGCTTCTCCCAATGAAGGATCGGGATCGCAATACTAAAAATAAGCAGCTCAATGATAGATAAGAAGATCGTTTTGATTACCTATTTTAAAAGATTTCT
>SEDB01000209.1 GCA_004210715.1 Pedobacter sp. | reverse complement strand
AGGAATTCAAATTTTTCCTGATAAAAACGTGAGAGCTCATCTTCATAATATTCAAAATATGCAGAACTGCGGTAACAAGTTTCTAAACTTAACCAATGTAAACGCTGCCAGTTAAAGTCGTAACTAATCTTTACATCTTTCATTTTGGTATGTGTTTTTGCACCTTTAACTAAAGGAACAGTCAAATCCAATTTTCCATTTGGAGAATAAATACTCGCCCGGTTACGATAGGTTTGCTTGGCTAAATGCTCATGTTTTTCAATTAAAAAATCTTGTCCGTGTTGCTGTAATAAACTAAAATAGCCTACAGGAGGAAGATAAAATAATGGAAGTATAGCTGTATTTTGCATTTGAAAATTTATGTTTGTAGCTGAAACAAATAAAAATAATGATTAAAAGAGGGTTTGCGCACCTTGGCGTATTTTTTTTATTCCTGGTGTCTTTGCTTCCCCTGCCCCTTTTGTTTTTTTTTGCAAGATTACTATATTATCTTCTTTATTACGTAATCGGCTATCGAAAAAAAGTTGTTCGTCAGAATTTAGTTAATTCTTTTCCTGAAAAATCGACTGATCAAATCATTCAAATCGAGAAAAAATTCTTTCTTTTCTTATCAGAGTTGATTTTTGAGATCATTAAAATGACCACAATTTCAAAAAAAGAAACTTTAAAGAGGGTAAAATTTTCTGGACTTGAACAACTTGAAAAACATTTTAAAGCTGGAGAAAGTGTGCTGGCTTGTACTGGTCACTACGGAAACTGGGAACTCGGCACTTTAGCGCTAGGGTTAAGCATTTCAGCTAAAACCATGGTTATCTTCAAACCGCTAACCAATAAAATTTTCGAATCGTGGTTTAATGATTTCAGAACGAAGTATGGAAATGTTTTTATCGCCATGCGCCAAACTTTGAGGGGAATGGCAGCCTATAAAAATGAACCTACTTTATTGTGCTTCGCAAGCGATCAGGCGCCAACCCGAGAGGAAACCAAGTATTTTGTCGATTTTCTGCATCAACCTACTGCAGCACTTTTAGGGGTAGAAAAAATTGCTAAATCAACCAATCGTCCTATTTATTATTTCAAAGTTACCGTTGTTAAAAAAGGATATTATCACGTAGAGGTTTTACCAATGTGCTTAAATCCATCAGCAATGAATGAATTTGAAATTACTAATTTGCACTTTAAATTTTTAGAAGATATAATTAAAGAGCAGCCTCAATATTGGCTTTGGAGCCACAAACGCTGGAAATTTAAACCCGAATAAAAATAATGAATCCTTCAGTAGCCGTAGTAATATTAAACTGGAATGGTAAAGCATTTCTTCAACAGTTTTTACCAGGAATATTACTTTCTCAATATGATAATTTACAAATCATTGTTGGCGATAATGCTTCAACGGATGATTCTGTAGCTTTTTTGCAAGAATATTTCCCAACTGTAAAAATCATACAGAATGATTTAAATTATGGTTTTGCTGGGGGCTACAACAAAGTTTTGGAGCGTGTAGATGCAGATTATTTTATTCTTTTAAATTCTGATGTTGAGGTTACGCCAAATTGGATCAAACCTGTAATCGATTTGATGGAGAAAGACAAGCAAATTGCTGCGGCTCAACCAAAAATTAAATGGCAGCTTAATAAAAATCAATTTGAGTACGCTGGTGCTGCGGGCGGTTATTTAGATATCTATTCCTACCCATTTTGTCGCGGGCGCTTATTCAATGTTTACGAAATGGACCAAGGCCAATATAATGATGAACATGAAGTGTTTTGGGCGAGTGGTGCTGCATTTTTTATTAAAAGTAAATGCTGGAAAGAAACCGGAGGCTTAGATGCCGATCTCTTTGCTCATATGGAAGAAATTGATCTTTGCTGGAGACTTAAAAACCTGAATTACAAAATTATGTACTGCCCAGATTCGGAGGTTTACCATGTTGGTGGTGGAACTTTGCAAACCGAAAACCCATTTAAAACTTACCTCAACTTTAGAAATAACCTGATCATCATGCAGAAGAATCTTCCAGCTGGCGACGCAATTTTTAGAATAGGTATCAGGATGTGGATAGACTTTGTTGCTTGGTGGCACTTTCTTTTATCGGGAAAACCAAAATTTACGATGGCAGTGAGTAAAGGCCATTGGCATTTCATCAAATCAATTGCTCAAACAAATAAAAAGCGAGCAGCCATTCAAAAGCCATACACCAAACATAGCGGTGTTTATAACAATAGCGTCGTTTGGGCTTTTTTCATCAAGAAAATAAAATATTTCTCCAAGCTAACTTAAGTATTCCTTATAAACTGGAAGCTTGTTTATGATGCAATAATTAAACTTTCAATGGCCAAACGGTAGCCTTTCATTCCAAAACCAGTTAAAACACCTTGACAATTTTTACCAGTTAAAGATACATGCCGATATTCTTCACGGGCGTAGATATTTGATACGTGAACTTCAACCACGGGCGTTTTAATAGCAGCTATCGCATCAGCAATGGCGACAGATGTATGCGTATAACCACCTGCGTTGAGTACAATACCATCGTAACTAAATCCAATTTCATGTAATTTATTAATGATTTCGCCTTCCACGTTACTTTGAAAATATTCGATTTCTATCAAAGAATAATGCGCTTTTAATTCTTTTACATAATCTTCAATGCTTGTGCTGCCATAAATTGATGGTTCACGAACACCTAATAAGTTCAGATTTGGACCATTAATAATTTGTATTTTCATCTTTTATGATTTACTTTTTTACTGTGATGAAACGATCATAATTTTAAAAATTTGATGATGGTTTCATGATGCTATTAAATTATAATATTGTAACGTTGCAATGTTATAAAAAATCTTAATAAAAACATGCTTTGGCAATCACATATTAAAGGATTTAAAGCTTACTTAAAATTAGAACGATCGCTTTCCGATAATTCTGTGAACGCTTATCTAAATGATATCGATAAGCTTGCGCAATATTATTCATCCTTAAATGAAGAGCCTACATTAGCAAGTATTAAGGCAGCAGACATTAAATCATTTATTTCTTGGTTAAATGAGCTGGGAATGCAGGCCACTACACAAGCCAGAGTCATATCAGGTTTAAAAGCTTTTTTTACATATCTGATGATAGAAGAAGTTGTTCAAAATGATCCCATGGCTTTAATTGAAGGACCAAAACTAAGCAGGAAACTTCCGGATATGTTAAATATTCATGAGATCAATCAACTTATTGGCGCCATCGATGCTTCAAAACCAGAAGGCATGAGAAATAAAGCGATTATTGAAGTTTTGTATGGCTGCGGACTAAGGGTTTCCGAATTAACTGAATTAAAAATTTCAAATTTATATCCGCAAATAGAATTCATAAAAGTGATTGGAAAAGGAAATAAAGAGAGATTAATTCCAATTGGTGGCGAAGCTTTAAAGTTAATGGATATCTATTTGAAAGAAATCCGCGTACACATGAATATTAAAAAGGGCAACGAAGATTTTGTATTTCTGAATCGTTTTGGAGCCAAATTATCTCGTATTACGATTTTTAATTTAATCAAAAGCCTGGCAGAAATTGTTGGTTTAAAGAAAACAATCAGTCCTCATACACTTAGACATTCATTTGCGACACATTTGATTGAAGGTGGTGCCGATTTAAGAGCAGTACAGGAAATGTTAGGGCATTCGAGTATTACTACAACTGAAATTTACACCCACATTGATCGGGATTATTTACGGGAAGTGATTACGCAATACCATCCGAGATCTTAGCTTTGATCATTCTGTTCTTCCCTTGCATATCCTGCCTTAATTCAATGTTTTCAAATCTCTTATCTGTAAGCATTTGAACCATCTCTTTTCCCAGATACTCATTAATTTCAAAATAGAGTAAGCCACCCTTTTTAAGATTTGTTTTAGCAAAGTCGGCTATTACCTGATAAAATATCAATGGATTTTCATCGCTAACAAAAAGCGCTAAATGAGGTTCGTGGGAAAGTACATTCGAATGCATTTCTTTTTTCTCTAAATCCCTGATATATGGCGGATTACTTACAATTACATCAAATTTATCTTCAGTTTTAATTTACAATCAGAAATAATCCAGTCAACCAGTTCTTCTGTTTCAGGTCTGGGAATGAGTACATGTTGGTTCACTTTAAAAACCGAACCATAAAAATATGCTTGCTCTAATATATGCTGAATGGGTTTTCCAATCATCAAATCATTAAGAATGCTGAGTAGCTTTTGCAGATGGATAAAATCTGTATCTAAATCATCCATCATCCTTAATTTCAAAATAGGTAAATTAAAAACATGTTCAGCAGCTATAGCAAATAGTGCTTTTGCTTCATCCCTATCGTAAAGCTGTTCTAATTCAAGTGCGAAATGTTCGTTTAATTCTCCAATTTTCATGTGATGTAAAATTACTTATTTGTAGCCACAACATTTATATTTTATCAATGCTATGATTCATTTTTTACTATTTTTGCTCTATGGGGGATGAATTTTACATTAAACGATGTTTGGAATTGGCGTCGCTCGCTATTGAAAATGTAAGTCCTAACCCGATGGTTGGCTGCGTAATTGTTCATCACGAAAAAATAATTGGCGAAGGCTATCATCAGCAATTTGGAAAAGCACATGCCGAGCCAAATGCCATTCAATCGGTATTTGATCAATTTGGAGATGAAGCAGAAAGTTTGTTAAAAGAATCAACCGCTTATGTCAATCTGGAACCTTGCGCCCATTTTGGAAAAACCCCTCCATGCGCAGATTTATTTATTAAACATCAATTAAAAAAAGTTGTAATTGGAAATCGAGATCCATTTTCAGGTGTTGATGGTAAGGGAATTGAAAGACTCAAAGATGCAGGAATAGAAGTAATTAGTGGCGTTTTAGACACTGAATGTAGATATTTCAACAGACGCTTTTTTACCAGAATTGAAAAGCAAAGACCTTACATTATATTAAAATGGGCTGAAACTGCAAATGGATATTTCGCGACTAAGGATGGGCATCAAAAGTGGATCAGCGGTGCTTTAGCTAAAAGAATGGCGCATCAGTGGCGGGCTGAAGAAGATGCAATTCTGATTGGGAAGCAGACTGCGATAATGGATAATCCCCGGTTAACTACCAGAGAATGGCCTGGAAAAAATCCTGTAAGACTGGTTATAGATAAAAACCTTCAAATACCTTTAAGTAACCATATTTATAATCAGGAGGCTAGAACGATTATTTTTAATGAGATAAAAACCGATGTGATTGAAAACATCCACTACATTCAAATGGAAGATATGCACTTTTACCTCGCTCAAAAAATTGTGTTCCAGCTTTATTTGATGGATGTACAATCTGTAATGGTAGAGGGGGGCGTTCACATCTTAAAACAGTTTTTAGATACAAACCTTTGGGATGAAGCCCGTATTTTTAGTTCATCCGCTAGTTGGATTGATGGCGTACCATCGCCTGTAATTAATGGCAATTTAAAAGAACAAGTTCAGGTTGGCTTAGATAAGCTATCCATTTATATAAACGACAATAATTAAATGATATACATTGTATTAAGTATTTTATGCAGCGTTACTGTAGCGGTATTGTTAAAGTTGGCAAAGCGATACCAAATTAGCATTGTTCAAGCGGTAACTGTAAATTACTTAGCAGCATTAATACTTTGCTTTTTATTTTTTAAGCCAGATATTGGTTCAATTTCAGCGGATGCTCCCTGGCCCATTTATATAACATTGGCTATTTTACTGCCTACTGTTTTTCTCTTTTTAGCAGCTTCAATAAAAAATCTGGGCATTGTAAAAACCGATATTGCACAAAGATTATCGCTTTTTATTCCAATTTTAGCAGCTTATTTTATATTTCAGGAAAATTTTAATTCGCTGAAAATAATTGGATTATTAATTGGTTTCCCGGCAATATTTTTAACTTTTTTAAGAAAATCTGGTGAAAACGAAAAAAAAGGCAATTGGATTTATCCGGTAAGTGTTTTTGTAGGTTTTGGTGTAATTGATGTACTTTTTAAACAAATTGCACTGTACAAATCAATGCCTTACACCACCTCGCTCTTTACTGTCTTTTGTCTTGCTTTTCTCGTTTCTCTTATAATTGTAATCTATCAAACCATCACAGGCAAAATTAAACTACAACTGGTAAACCTCGCCTGCGGATTGATTTTAGGGTTTTTCAATTTTGGTAACATTTTGTTCTATATGAAAGCGCATAAAGCCTTTGTTGATAATCCATCTACCGTTTTTGCTGCAATGAACCTTGGTGTTATTGTTGTTGGAAGTTTAATTGGGGTGGTTGTTTTTAAAGAGAGGCTTAACAAAATTAATTACGCCGGAATAATATTGGCAATAGTTGCTGTTATTTTAATTACACTTTCGCAGCATGTTATTCGATGATTCCTACAAAACCATAGAAATTGCCTCAGAAGGTATATTTCGGGATAAAGGAAGTAAGTTTATCGCTTATGCCTATCCAATAAGAAGTGAAGAGGAAGTTAAACCCATTATCGTAAATCTTCGAAACGAACACTCCAAAGCAAGGCACTGGTGTTATGCATATCGCCTCACACCTGATAGATCTGTTTTTAGAATAAACGATGATGGCGAACCTTCCGGCACTGCTGGCAGACCAATTTTGAATTGTTTGTTATCAGCTGATGTTACAAACATTTTAATCGTGGTGGTTCGCTATTTTGGCGGAACGTTACTTGGTGTTCCCGGATTAATCAATGCCTATAAAAATGCAAGTTTGGAAGCACTTTCTTCAGCTTCCATCATTACAAAAACGGTAAATGATTTATATGAAGTTCATTTTGAATACTTGCAAATGAACGATGTAATGAAAGTGGTTAAAGATGAAAATCTAGAGGTATTAAATCAACAGTTTGATACCAAATGTATTTTGAAATTTGAGGTTAGAAAGGCACAGCTGAACCAGGTTTTAAGTAAGTTTGATAAAATTGAGCACATCAAACTCAAATATTTGCAAACTGTATAGTCCAAGACAATAAGAATTCTAAACATGAAAATATCTGAAAGCGATTTAATCATCAATGCTGATGGAAGTATTTATCATCTTAACCTTTTACCAGAGGATATTGCCGACACGGTAATTACGGTTGGCGACCCAGATCGTGTAGGCGAAATAAGTAAATATTTCGATAAAATCGAACTTCAAAAAGGTAAACGTGAATTTATTACGCATACAGGCTATGTGGGTAAAAAGCGAGTTACAGTGCTTTCAACCGGTATTGGAACTGATAATATCGACATCGTTTTCAATGAATTAGATGCCTTGGTTAATATTGATTTCAATACTCGTGAAATAAAAAAAGAGCTTACATCATTGAACATTATTCGTGTGGGTACTTCTGGCGCTGTCCAATCTGATATTCCAATGGGAACCATTTTGGCTTCCAGTTATGGCTTGGGCATGGATGCATTGATGAATTACTATATCCACGAAGTATCTCAACAAGAAAGAGGTTTAATGGATGATATTTCTGCACATTTTGGACATCTGAGCCATATCAATCCTTATTTTACAGCTGCCAGTGAAACTTTGCTCAATACTATTGGCAAGGATCTTCCAAAAGGGATAACGATTACTGCACCAGGCTTTTATGCACCACAAGGAAGACTCGTTAGGGCAAAAAATGCTGTACCTAATTTTATTGATCTTATTAATAGCTTTAAAAGTAACCAGCATCGGATTACCAATTTAGAAATGGAAACAGCAGGAATCTATGCGCTGGCTAAAGTATTAGGCCATCAGGCGATATCCATTAATGCGATTTTGGCCAGTAGAGTAAATTTCGAATTTAGTAAAGAACCAAATAAGATTGTTGAACAAGCGATAAAACTGGTTCTGGAAAGAATATAAATTGATACCT
>SEDB01000208.1 GCA_004210715.1 Pedobacter sp. | reverse complement strand
GAAACCCAAATTCTCCCTTGCCTATCTTCTTCGATCGAATAAACACTATTGTCGCTGAGCGTACCTGGATTGTTCGGATCGCTTTTATATCGCTTAATTTTGCCTGTTGTTGGATTAAGGATATTCAAACCACCAGTATACATTCCTACCCAGATATTGCCAGATTTATCTTTGTAAAGTGCATGAATATTATGGTAAGAAAGACTGTCTTGCCCAGCAGAAAAGGGAAATTTTTTGAAGGTTTTATCAACCGAATTGAAATAGTTCAAACCACCGTCTTCAGTTCCAATCCACATCTGACCAGGTTTTGTTTCCAGGAAAGCACTTACCGCATTTCCCGAAAGTGAATTTTTAACGCCTGAAGGGTAATAAAACTCAAACCCTGAACTTCCTTCATGATAATAATTTAATCCACCAAAATAGGTTCCCACCCAAATGCCACCTTCTTTATCTTTGAAAACATTGTAAACGGCATCGTCATTAATGCTAAAAGGATCATTATTTTTATTCTGATAAACCGTAAAACGGTTATTTTTTCGATCAAATATGTTTAAACCCTTTTCTGTTCCCAGACAGATATAACCAGGTTTTGGCTCATAAATAGTCCTTACAATATTATCGCTGATGGAATTTCCTGATGATTTTTGGTAAATGGTAAAGTTATCAGTTTTTTTATTCCAAAGATTTAAACCACCGGCCATCGTACCAATCCAGATATCGCCATTGCTGTCTTTGTACATATCAAGAATCACATTGCTTGAAATTTTTGAACTAGATGACGTATTGTAATGGCGAATTTGGTTTGTTTTTGGAGTAAGCACATCGATTCCTTTTCCGTAAGTACCAAACCATATATCCCCAGCATCATCCTGCAGTATTTTAGGCACTTCATTTGACGATATTTTTACTGTGGAAGAAGTAGAGAAATTTCTTAACTTTTGAGTTTGCGAAGAGAAACAGTAAACTCCTTTTTCTTTGGTAGCAATCCAAATGTTGCCATCTTTTGATCTGATAATATCATTGATGAAAAAATTCTCAAGTGGTTTAAAAAGAGTAAATTTCTCTGTTTCAAGATTGAAAATGTAAATTCCTTCATCCGTACCAATCCAAAAAGTTTTTGAATTGTACTTAAATATTTTGCGGATAAAGTTGTTTCCGATGCTTCCTGGAATGCCTTTTTGGTATTGGAAAGATTTAAAATCGTATCCATCAAATCTGCTCAAGCCATATTTGGTGCCAAACCACATATAGCCTTGATCATCTTGCTCAATATCCCAGATGGTGTTGGCACTCAAGCCATCAGAAACAGTATAATGCCTGAAAAATATTTTTTGCGCTTGAGTTATTGATGTTAAAAAAGCACTAAAAAAAAGTAGCAGGGCTATCGCCCTGCTTAATTTTTTGATTATCATAAATAAATGGCTAGATAGGTTACACAATATAGCGATCTTTACTGTGTGGAAGCACTATTTTATATCATTTAGTTTTTTAATTATATCAACCTCTTCTTTTTTGTAAGGTGTTCCGTCTTTTCTAAAAACCTCGTGAAACCATTCTTTAGGTTCTTCTCCATTTGGAAGTGGAGTATCCCAAGCATATTTTGTATTTGATTTTCCATCAACCAAACCCCAATTAATAGCACCAATGTTTTCCTTTTTCAATATTGGCATCACGTTTTCGAAACGGCTGCCTCTTGTACGAGCCATGTACTCTGTACAAATCATTGGTCTGCCATGAGATCTCAACATATCAATTACCCTTTGATGCCATTGTGGTTCTTCATAATCGTGATAAGTAATCACATCTGAATTTAACGCTTGAAATGCATTTAATTCTTTGTAATCCCATGCCCATAATCCAGCGCTAATAGGCTGTTCCGGATTTACGGCTCTTGCCCAGGTGAATACAGCTTTAAGCAATGGGTATGAACTTGTTAATTTTCCCGAGTTGCCTGGCTCATTGTATAAATCCCATAGCAAAATACGCTTATCTGATTTAAAACGAGTCATTACATCTTTTACATATTTTTCCAAAGCAGGAAAATTTGCTTCTTGTTTTGAATCAGGATCTCCCGGATCTTGTACCCAACCAGAATTATGAATACCTGGTTTTGGGGCAGGCTGCTTACCCGGAGTAGCTTGTTTATTCCAGCAATCATCAAAAAACACAAAAACCGTTTTAATTTTATGTTTATCGGCAATGGCTAAATATTGATCCATTCTTTTCTTGAATCCTTCTTTATCCTGTTTCCAGGCTAAACTATGCAAGTAAACCCTCATGGTGTTGAAACCAATGCTTTCTGCCCATCCTAGTTCTTTATCAATCGTTGCTGCATCGAAGGTATCTGCCTGCCACATTTCCAATTGATTGATAGCTGTACTCGGAAGAAAATCGGCACCGTTAATCCATTTGTATTGTTTGTACCAGGCATTTGCCTTCTCTATCGACCAAACTTTTCCAACAACTGGTGTTGCTTCCTGAGCTTTTGCAACTGTTGTAATGGTACAAATTGCCAGTAATAAATATTTAAAGTATCTGTTCATATGATAAAAATTTAGTTGATGTCCCTGCATCAGCATGAATATTATTTTTTTTGTGATGGAATCTTAAGTTCCTGATCAGTTTTAACCGGAATGCCAAAATTAGGTGATCCATCTGCATTCCAGGTAAATTTTTGAGCCCTTGGCGAACGTTGTCCACCGCAGCCTTGCCCGGGACCAGAATTGGCATGATATAAAATCCAGTCTTCTTTTCCATCCGGAGATTTGAAAAATGAATTATGTCCTGGTGCATAAACGCCATTTTCTGGCGATTGCTTGAAAACAGGCTGGTTGCTTTTTACCCATGAATTCACATCCAGAAGATCTTTACCTTTTAGCGTTAGCATGCCAAGCGCATAAAAATCTGTCCAACAACCACTTGCAGAATAGACCAGAAAAACCTTGTCTTTGTTGATCAATATTTGCGGACCTTCGTTTACATCAACATGCGGCGGATTTCCCGGATCATTTAAATCACCATGTTTTTCCCATTCAAATTGTGGCGAAGAGATTTTATGTCTTGCCCCATCAATTGTCCATGGGTTTTTCATTTTTGCGATATAAATTTCCTGTTTCTGGTTGATATCACCTTCCCAACCGGCCCAAACCATATAGAGTTGTTTCTGATAAGTAAAAACTGACCCATCAATTGCCCATTTATTTGTTGCATCGCCAACTTTGCCCTTAAAAATCCATTCGCCTTTTAAAGGATCTTTAGAAGAGTTTTCGAGTACATACATACGGTGGTTATTGTTATTTCCATCATCTGCAGCAAAATACACATACCATTTTCCGGCGATGAAATGAATTTCTGGTGCCCAAAGCTCCTTTGAATATGCTGTATTTGCAGGTGGTATGAAAATGGTTTTCTTCTCTGCTGTTTTCAAATCAGCAAGGTTTTTGGTTTTCCAGATAACCAATTTGTTTTGCATCGAATGGGTATAGTAATAATATCCATCTTTGTAAATGCTCCACGGATCGGCTCCTGAGGGAAGCAATGGATTGGTAAATGTTTGCGCAATGCTTACCTGTGCTATAAAAAGAACTAAAAAAGCAAGGGCAATTTTTATTTTTTTAATGTGTTTATTCATATTACTTTTCTCCAGAAGGTCTGCTAATTTGTAATCCGGTAGCTACTGGCACGCCAAAATCAGGGCTGCCATCGGCCTTAAATGTAAACTTCTGCATCCTCACATTTCTTTGATCAGCACAACCCTGATTGGTTGCAGAGTTTGCATGGTAAATAATCCAATTTTCCTTTCCATCCGGAGATTTAAAGAAAGAATTATGTCCTGGGCCAAAAGCATTACTTTGCGGTTGTTTAGTAAATACCGGCTGGGTTGATTTTGTCCAATCTGCTTTTACCAACGGGTTTCCTCCGGCTTTTAACGCCAACTGACCTAAAGCATAATCATCCGTACCACAGTAACTCGCAGAGTAAATAATAAAAGCCTTATTATCCGGAGAAATTAAACCCTGAGGGCCTTCATTTACACCAAAGCCATTTTTTTCCCAGGTAAATTCTGGCTCCGTTAACTTTGTTGCCGTTCCCTCTAAGGTATAAGGATTTGTCATTTTGGCGATGTAAATATTTTGTGTCAAATTCACGTTCGTTACGTCAGGTCTTCCACACCAAAGAAAATACCTGCTTCCATTTACCTCCAGCACCGAACCATCTATTGCCCAAAAATCAGCACTTGGACTAAAGATTTTGCCTTTGTCTACCCATGTACCTGTTGTTGGATCAGGACTACTATTTTCCAAAACCCATGTTCTCTGGCTCAGGTCTGCACCATTTCCTGCGGTGTAATAGATATACCATTTACCATCAAAAAAGTAAAG
>SEDB01000016.1 GCA_004210715.1 Pedobacter sp. | reverse complement strand
GAAATTTGCAAAATCGCTGGTCCGCTTAAGCCCCAGTGGGTAAATAAAATGTTTTCTTCAAAAGACATCTCATCATTACTGACTTCGCAGAAAACAGAATTGCCAGAAAGCTGTGCAAACCATTCCTCATCTTTTCCAGTTATGGTTAAAGGAACGAGCGCAGGAGCCGTTTCTATAATTCTTAAATCTTGTTTTCGGGCAAAACGCAAAGCAAAATCTGTTGCCCCCATTTTAGGAATTGGTAAACCTCCGGTGGCTACTACTAAACTTTTAGCTGTTAGAAAGATCTTTTTTCCGTTCTTTTCATAGCTTACTTTGAATCCATCGGATAAAATTTCTATATCCTTAACGTCGGCATTGCAACGTATCTCCTGACCCAAATCTTCACAAATAGAGGTAAAAACCTGTACTACATCCTTTGCATTCTTATCATCTGGAAACAATTGTCCCAAGGTTTTTTCCTTTCCTTGAATGCCGTAGGTTTCAAAAAAATTAATGGTATCGTCAACCGTCCATTGTGTAAAAGAAGATTTGATGAAATGAGGGTTTGCAGATATAAATTGTTCTGCTGAAGCGAATTGATTGGTATAATTGCAGCGGCCACCACCAGAAATTAAAATCTTAGCGCCAGGTTTCTCATTTTTTTCGAGCACGATTACTTTTTTACCCAAATAGCCAGCTTGTACCGCACACATCAATCCGCAAGCACCTGCACCAATAATTATTGCATCAGCATTCATGTAGGCAAAGTTATAAGTTTTAGGTTTATTGTCGTGTTAATATGTTTTTGCGATTTGCATTCCCCTCTTTTTGGACGCAATGATTTTTATTTGTCTTAGCCAGACAGGCTTTTTCTTTTGACAACAAAAGAAACAAAATCGCCGGCTGAAAATTTTTGTATTGAAGTTTGTACTTAGGCAAATACATTGCGTTCCCAAAAATTTGTTAGGCCGGTTTAAAGTAGAACGAAGATTTTCTACTTAGGCTTATTTGGTTGGAAATTCCAGTAACATTAAAATTGATAGTAATTATCAGTTTTAGGTTTATTGCAGTATCAGTTTTGTAATAGCCCCGATTGTAGTGGAAATACTTTTTGTTGCAGGTCTTCGACAAGCTCAGAATCACAATCGCAAAAAGATTGAAACGGAAAGCGGGACCGACATATAATACTTGCAATGCCATTGCGCTTCGAAACTTAAATGATACAAATTAATCATTGTTCCTTTATCCTTGTTCTTTTTGCTATTTTTGCCATTCAAAAAATCTATCTTATTAAATGGCAAAACAGATTAGCGAATTAAAATTAGGTATATTAGGTGGTGGCCAATTGGGCAGGATGCTTATTCAGCAGGCGATTAATTACAATGTTACCTCTTTAGTTTTAGACCCCGACCCTGATGCACCTTGTAAACACATCGCAAATTATTTCGAAAATGGTTCTATCACTGATTTTGACACCGTTTATAATTTCGGAAAAAAGGCCGACATCATTACCATTGAAATTGAAAAGGTAAATATTGATGCTTTAGAGCAACTTGAAAAAGAGGGAAAACTGGTTTTTCCTCAATCGAGAGTAATTCGTTTAATTCAAGATAAAGGCGTTCAAAAACAGTTTTTTAAAGAAAATGATATTCCTACCTCTCCTTTTCAAATTGTAAATACTAAGGAGGATATGGAGAACAGCCATATTCCTTTTCCATATATTTTGAAACTGCGTAAAGATGGTTATGATGGCAAAGGTGTAATGAAAATAAACACTGCTGCCGATTTAGATAAGGCTTTTGATGCGCCTTGCATTATTGAAAAACTGGTTGATTTTGAGAAAGAAATTGCGGTAATTGTTGCTCGTAATTCAAAAGGTGATATGAAAACTTTCCCGATGGTAGAAATGGAATTCAATCCTGAAGCTAATCTGGTTGAGTTCTTGATTTCTCCATCTACTTACGCAGAAAGTTTACAACAAAAGGCAGAAAATATTGCTAAAAATATTGCTTCATCGATGAATATTACTGGCATTTTAGCTGTTGAAATGTTCGTTTGTAGAGATGGAGAATTGCTTGTAAATGAAGTTGCTCCTCGTCCGCATAATAGCGGTCACCAAACCATTGAGGGTAATTATGTTTCTCAATTTGAACAACACCTGCGTTCGATTTACAATTTACCTTTAGGCGATACGACTAGCATTACCAATGCTATCATGATAAACTTACTGGGAGAAAAAGGTTCGGAGGGTGTTGCGAAATATGAAAACCTGGAAAAAATTTTAGCCATTGATGGTGTGTTTGTTCACTTATACGGCAAGAAATATACTAAACCATTTCGCAAAATGGGCCATGTAACCATTGTTGATATCGATAGAGAAAAGGCGATTGAAAAAGCTAGATATGTGCAGAAAACGCTGAAAGTAATTGCCTAGTGCTAGAAAGCAAAGAATAAGGAATAAAGATAAAAGATTTATAGTAGAAGAAATGAGTGCGAAAATAGGAATAATTATGGGCAGCAAATCTGATTTGCCTGTTATGCAAGATGCTGCTGATGTATTAAAAGAATTTGGAATTGATTATGAGATCACGGTAGTTTCTGCACATAGAACACCTGAACGCATGTTCAATTATGCCAAAGAGGCTCAAGGCAGAGGATTGAAAGTGATTATTGCGGGTGCTGGTGGTGCCGCACACTTACCCGGAATGGTTGCATCTATTACAACATTGCCAGTGATTGGTGTTCCGGTAAAATCTTCAAATTCTATTGATGGCTGGGATAGTATATTATCTATCTTACAAATGCCGAATGGTATTCCTGTTGCAACGGTGGCTTTAAATGCGGCAAAAAATGCAGGTTTACTGGCTGCTCAAATTTTGGCAACTGCTGATGAATCTTTAACTGTAAAAATGCAGGCTTATAAAGATGAGTTAAGAAGAAAAGTTGAAGAGAGTGCGGAGGAAATGAACAAAATATAAATGTTAAGTTGAGCTCGTTGAAATCTAAATCCTTCGACGAGTTCATGATCACAGTAGCCTAATTCAAACTTGGGTCTATTGGGAAATTGCTCACATGTGCATACTTCGGACCTAAGTTTACAATTACATCTCTCCAAAGTTGCTCATCATCGTTTCCAAAAATAATTTCAGCGTTTGAAATATCACTGACCATCCAGGCATTTTGTTCCAGCTCTCTAGATAATTGTCCATTATCCCAACCAGAATATCCCATAAAGAATTTCACCTCGCTTTCCTCAATCGCATTTGTATTGATCAGTATTTTCAGCATTTCGAAATTTCCACCCCAATAAATTCCATTTCCTATCTCTTCCCCGCTCTGTAGTTTATCGTATGCTCTGTGAATGAAGTGTAACGTATCAGCAGCAACTGGTCCGCCGAAATAAATTTGATTATCCGCAGCCCACAAATCTTGAATCACATCCTTTAAAAGCAGATTACCGACCTGATTTAAAATATATCCGACTGTTCCATCTTCTCCATGTTCGGTTAATAAAACTACCGATCTCTTAAAATTAGGGTCGGCCATAAAGGGTTCGGAAATTAATAATCGGCCAGTTTTTGGTTTTATATTGTTCAGCATGACGATAATCATTTGTTGCACCATAAAAGATGCCTATTTTTGTTAAATGCAAGTTACAAACGAATTTCTACAAAACCTGCGCCAAGATTATAAAAGCGCCACGTTAGATGAATCTGACGTAGATAACAATCCGATTACCCAGTTTAAAAAATGGTTTAACCATGCTGTGGAAGCACAGGTTTATGAGCCTAACGTAATGACATTGGCTACAGCTGATAAAGCCGGCAAACCTGATGCAAGAATTGTACTATTAAAAGGTGTTGATGAAGATGGATTCAGATTTTTCACAAACTATTTAAGCGCTAAAGGAAAAGAATTGAAACGCAATCCTTACGCAGCGTTGGTTTTCTTCTGGCCAGATTTAGAACGCCAGGTAAGAATTGAGGGAACGGTTGAAAAGCTAGATAAAGAAACTTCTGAAGAATATTTTAATACTCGTCCTGTAGCCAGCCAAATCGGAGCTATTGCTTCGCCCCAAAGTCAAATCATTCCAAATAGAGCGTTTTTAGAAGAAAAGTTCGAAGATTTTAAATCCAAAAGTGAAGATAAAGCCATCGCGAAACCTGCACATTGGGGTGGTTATATTGTTAAACCAACACGGATCGAATTTTGGCAAGGTCGCAGAAGCAGATTACACGACAGAATAAATTTTGAACTGATTAAAGGTAGCTGGGTAAAAAGCAGGTTAGCACCTTAAAACCGCTATAAAAATAAATAGAGATACGCCATCCAGCCATATCTCTATTTTAACTAATCATTAACTAACCTAAATTTACTAGGAAGTGCTTTTATAAAAACGTCTCTGTTTTTTAAAACTTACGACGATTATTTTCTTTTATTTATCAAGCAATTAAAAAGCTTTTTTGTTTTCTTGATGAATCAAATTTCCGTCAAAATTAGCATTAAAAAAAGCTTGTGTCGATGAATATGAGCTTTGTATCGACTAATCATTTGATTAAAAAATTTAACATTTTGTTTAACATTTTTTAACTATATATTTTTGTTAATCAACATTTTATACGCTAATAATTAGATGTAAATTTGAGATAGTTACTTCTTTTAAATTACGCTGTATCAACACAACTTAAAAGAATACAATTTATTGAGTAAATTAAACAAGAAAGGCTTTACCGTTAAGTAAAGCCTGTTCTATTTTTGGGGGTTAATTTATCTTGAACCTGTATAAGTAAAGGTTTCTTCAAATGTTCTCGCACCGTTTGCTTGCTTCCAAAATACCGTCATTACTTTAGTAGATGGATTCCAGTTACTTCTCATATCCTGAGGAGTTTGCACACCTAATGATGGACATGCAACAGTAACCAAATTTGTTGCCGGATCAACAGTATAGGTAACGACATTGGTGTAGTTAGACAGTAATCCCGGATCTATCTGCACTGTATACTGACCAATAGTGACCAATTTTGTACTAACCGATCTGTTTGGCAATAAAGATGTAGCAGCAGATGTTTTGTAAGCAAATACTCCATCATATGCATTTTTGGCAATTATTCTAAATAATCCCTTACCGTAATTGCCACTGATTGTCCCAGCGGAGGAAGACTTAATTACTATTCCTAACGCATAATTTTTAGAAAAATCAAAAGATGCAGTTTTAATTTTAATATGAAATGTAGCTTTTTTTTCACCTTTAGGAATAGTTGCTATAAAGGTTGGAACTGTGTAAAGCGCTGGGTCTAAAACTGAAAGTGGCACTGCCGTTGTCGTCATTGCGTTCACAATAGTTGGATCAAGTGCAAAAGTAACTGTAACATCTTCCGGAGCAGCATCTGCCCCGGTATAGTTTACAACGATCGGACAGTCTACTTCCACTTGTGCGGCAAAAGATTTTGATGATGTTGCATAGGCTGTAGAACTGGTTCTCGCCACTAAATCAGCAAGTTCGACAATGCCAGAGGAACCATTTTCAGTATATATTCCATCTTCTTTAGTACACGATGAGATTCCTAAAAACAAAATCATCATTGCTAAATATATTTTATAATTGTTCATTTCTTTATTTTTTAGTGAGTTAGTTAACATCCCAGAAAATTTTTGAAGTGTAAGCATTCAACCCTGCCGGAACATTTGGATTCAAATTATATTCCGTTGTTGGATATAAGTTTCTTACCGGAAGGCGATCTGCCGAACTTGCAGAAGACTGCAGCGAAACAAAAGTTGTGGTAGCAGCTGTACCCGATATTGCCGGATAGCCAGTTCTTTTGAACTCTTGCCAAGCTTCATAACCATTAACAAAATTTAAAGCAATGTATTTCTGAGTGATAATCGCCTCCAACCTTTGTGCATTAGTAGTGGCTAATGAATAATTTACCAGATAACTTGTTGCGTTCGCTGTTTTATAGGCCGTTAAATAGGTAGTTAATGCAGCATCAGTTGCCGATGTTGTAGTTGTGCCAGATTTCTGCAGATAATTGTAAGAAGCCTTAATTCCATTTTCGAAGTTTGTGCCTGCATCACCAGATAATAAGTGTCCATTCAACGCGGCCTCAGCCAAAAGGAAATAGGTTTCGGCAGCTGGCATAATCAACTGCCCCATTACTCTACTTTTAATAATCCCTTGAGTTTCTGGCGCATTTAATGCAGTAGCTGTTCCGATATACCATGCCGGATAACCAGAAATCCATGAAGAAACGCTTGTTTCATTGCCCAACTGATTTATGGGTGTGGTACCCGCAGCAAAGTTTTTATAAAGCAAAGCTCCACGATTTGCATCAGATAGTTTAGTTCCATTATAAAAAGCATAAATCCACCTGGTTGGAATTTGTTGGGCAGCATAACTTCCATTACTTCCTGTATAGGTAGAGTGATAAGCATTCCAGATTGGATTTTGCCTTGCACTAGTACTTACATAACCAGGATTAATGGTAATATCTTCGGTTAGAAATCCTTCAGCAGAAAAAGTATTAAAACCTGAAGCAGCATAAGAAGCTAATGTTCCAGCCTGTGCTCTGGTTAAAATACGAAGTTTAATGTTGTTTGCAAATTTAATCCACTTGGTTGCATCACCTTTAAACATAACATCGGCGCTACCTAACGTAGTAACCACAGAACTCGAACCATAAGTTTGAAGATCTTTAATGGCCGCATCTATTTCCGTAACCAACGATTTGTAAATGGTAGACGCATCATCATAATGCGGGGTAAGATTATCAGTACCAGCTAATCCTTCAGAATAAGGTACATTGCCATATTCATCTACCAAAATCTGATAATAATAAGATTTCATTACTCTAGAAACCGCATTAAATAATACAAACTTATTTACGCCAGTAGTCGACTTAATGATGTATTGATAACTTCTCAAATCAGTATATGCTGAGTTAAACAGACCATTATTGGTACCCGAATTCCAGTTATAAGTAAAATAAGTTGAACCGGTAAAAGAGTAACCACCTGCATTGGCCTGATAACCCGCCATCCAGGCACCATAATTAAAATAAGTAATGAAATTTGAAGCTGTGTTGTTCAATGCTGCCGGCAGAACCAGGTTTGGAGAGGATTCAGTAGCAGCATTGGTGTTTTCGTTTACATCCAGGTACTTCTTGCAGCTTGTAGCCGTAAAAATAATGATCGAAAGGATTGTTAGTTTTAAAAGTCTTTTCATAATTCTTTTCATTAGAAAGTTAACGATATAGTTCCGCCATAATATCTTGTAGGAGGTGTTTGCGATAATGAGGTAATGCCAACCGCATTGCTATCGGCTCCATTATTACTATAATCAGGATCTGCGTATTCATTTGATTTTGGCATCCAGATGAAAAGGTTTCTACCTTGTGCACTAATTGTTGCCGATTTAATGAACTTCACACTGCGAAGAACTGATGATGGAAGTTTGTAGGCCAGCGAAAGCTCTCTCAGTTTCCAGTAGTTTCCGGAATAAACATAATTACTGGTCACGCCAGAATAAAGGCTACTGCTTGTCCAAAAACCTGCGCCGCCATCAGAAACAGTAATGTTATTATTAGCCACATATGTTCCAGTATTAGCATCATAGTAAGCAGAATTAGGGAAAACAAATTTCTCTCTGTCGTAGTAAGCACTTCTGGCAGATGAACCAGAGAAATCATAAGTTGATCCAGCTGTGCTATATTGAACATAGTTTGATCTGTATTCAAATAATCCTGAGAAAGTTAGTCCTTTCCAGCTCAATAGAAAATCTAAGCCCAATCTGTTTTTTGGAATGGTGTTTCCAAGGATGTTTCCTGTAGTTGTACCAACCGGATATCCTGTATTTTGATCAATTACCACCCTACCTTCAGAATCTCTGATGTAATCTGACCCGATAATTACCGGATAAATTTGACCAACCTGACCGTAAATGGTGGTGCTGTTACTTACACCGATTCGGGTTAAATCATTCGATAATGAAACCAGTTTATTATCATTATAGGTATAGTTACCGCCAATGGTTAATTTCCAATCTCCTTTTCTAATTGGTGTAAAATGTAGAGCTGTTTCTAAACCTTCGTTGGTTAATTCCCCGGTATTTAATAAGTAATAACTATAACCGGTTGTAATGGGAACACCAGCTGTAATGGCTTGGCCTGTCGAGCTTGTGTTGTAATAGGTTATCGTACCGTCAACCAATCCTTTAAATAACCTGAAATCAATACCACCCTCGTAACCTGTGGTAATTTCAGGCTTTAAATTATTTGAAACCAAAGTACTATTGGGGGTATAACCTGTGCCATAACCGTAACCCGTTTGCGAATCAAAAGTAGATTCTAAGGCATAAGCGCCACCATTAGTTGTATTGCCAACGTTTACGTTACCCACTTTTGAAACCCCTGCCCTGATTTTCATATAATCGATCACTTTACTGTTTTTCAAGAAAGAAAAAGCATCAGTAGGGATAAAAGAAATATCTGCAGCTGGATAAAAGAAGGAACGATTTGCTGGTGCTAAAACAGAGACCCAGTCATTTCTTCCTGTTAAGTGCAGGTATAAATATTTTTTATAGCCTAACGTTACATCTGCCCATGCACCATACTGACGCGTATTATAATTGGCTTCACTAGCAGATGGTGTTCCGGTTATATTTCCTAAATTATACAATTCACTTACTTGTAAACCACTTCCAGAAGCACCTAAATATTTGTAGTTGTAACTTTTTAACGAAGTACCCACCAACGCATTTAGTGAAAAGTCCTTGTAATCCTTTTTGATGTTTGCAAAAAAGTCGGTGCTGAAGTTACTTGTTGTTAAGGTTTCATCAGACACGGCGCTGCTTTCATTTGTTTTAGCTGAATGATCGAGTGTGTACTGTGTGTAATTGTAACCCATTGTACTGTTTTTATTTTTATAGTAACGGTTACTTATCGCCGCTCTATAAGTAAAATCAATCCAATCAGCTGCTTTATATTTAAGTTCCAGCAAACCTGTTAAATATTCATTTTGAGTATTTTGCCTGTAGTTATCAATGGCCCAGTATGGATTTTCGTAATAATCATTGTAATAGTTATCAGGATTACCCCAACTCGAGGTATTTTGCCAATCTTTGTATGATAAAAGCGGAATTTGAGCTGGCGTATTCAACAAATTATTATAAATAGTTGATGTAGCACTGGTAATATCATATTTGTTTTGCGTGTAACTCGCATTGTAGTTCGCACTGAAGTTTTTCGTGAAATTTCTAGATCCGTTATAACGCAAGGATGTTCTTGTGTATTTATCTTTAGGTGTTGTACCTGAGCCGTCTAAATACTGGGCCGATAAATAAGTTGAAGATTTTTCATCTGCCGCAGAAATAGAGAAATCGGTTTGGTTAGATATTCCTGTATCCCAGAAATCATATTTATCATCCTTTGCAGAATAAGTAGCATATTGCTGTGTTCCATTCTCCAACACACGACCAATGGCCTTTGTCGAACCATCAAAAGCTGGCCCGTATTGCTGATTTTCAATCGGGTCGTAAATCTGCGCATCAGAAGTTGAACCAGAACCAAAAGAATTTTGTAACAAGGGGTAAAAACTAACCTGCTCTAAAACCGTCGTATTTGAAAGTTTAATAACCGGTGTACCAACTTTTCCTTTTTTTGTGGTAATAATTAATGCACCGTTGGAAGCATCAGAACCATATAATGCAGCGCCACTTGCTCCATTTAAAACCGTGATATCCTCAATATCATCAGGATTTAAATTACCCAATAATGCATTAGGAACAACAGCACCATCCAAAACGACCAAAGCCTGATTATTGCCTGTAATCGATCTACTTCCCCTTAATACTAAGCGATAGCTAGGATTTACCCCACTACCTACCGCATTAATTTGTAAGCCTGCTACTTTACCTACCAAACCACCCGCAATGGTTGGAGATTTCCCGGCTGTAAGCGTTGAGCCATCAATTCTGGTTGAGGCGTACCCCTGCTCTCTTGCAGCCCTTTTAATACCACCGGCGGCGATGACCACTTCATCCAGTACACTCACATCCGATTCGAGAACGATATCGATGTTTTTGGCATTCACATTCAGCTCCCTGGTTTTGTAACCAACAAACGTAAACACGAGCACTTCTGCATTGGATGCCTTAATAGAGTAGGCTCCATTAGCTCCAGATGTCACTCCGTTATTTGTTCCTTTAACCTTTACACTTACTCCAGGAATTGGCAAACCATCTTCTTTGGCGGATACCACCCCTGTAATGATCCTTTCTTGTGCGGATACTTTTGTAACCAGCAAAACAATAAAGAACAACAAACACTTTAGTAGTTTTCTTTTCATTTACATTTAATTTTAGTTTAATAGTTGATAATGTTTGTTGAAGAATTAATCATAACAAGGCCGCGACGTTACCGGATAGTACGCCCAAATGAACTTGTAAAATGATTAGTTTAAATTTTCATCGGATCAGGAAAACTTGAGAGGATTTCCAGTTCGTTGCGAACAAATGCGATGATTAATAATTCAGCCACTAATAAATGGCAATGAAAAAAAATAAAATGTTAAGTACCGATAGAACCAGTTATTGTATCGATAAATGATTTTAACATTGTTAAATTACTATTTCACTACTGAATTATGATTTTTTATCTTAAGAAGGAAAGAAAAAACAGCTATTTCAAAAAAACAACGTTAAAAAATACAAGAAACGATTTCATCATACAGTATTCAATCAAAACTTAACAATTCTAGCAAAGAAAAATGAATACTTTAAAAGCAAATCCATTCCAGCAATAAGATGATAAATTACTGCTACCTACTCGGCTTTGGAAATACTTGATTCGAGTTTGCCGATAGGATATTTTAATATTAATAAAGCTAATTTAAATACAACGTTTTAATAAATTAGAAGAACCAATAACTTTCATTTATAGTAATTTAGTTTTCAGTTGATAATTAAAAAATAGTTTCTAATCTTAAATTTTAGTTTATTTGAATCATTATTCATAAAGATGGTCTGATGTTAACCCAGGTTAATACCAACCTAAATAAAAACATAAAATGATTAAAAATATTTCAATTATAGGCTCTGGAACAATGGGAAATGGCATTGCCCATGTATTTGCTCAATTTAACCACCATGTAAATCTAATTGATGTAAATCAGGAAGCACTGGATAACGCAGTATTAACCATCACTAAAAATCTTGATCGACAAGTGAGTAAAGGTGCTTTAACTGGAGATCAAAAACATAACGCACTTCAAAATATTAAAACATTTACGTCTATAAAAGATGGCGTAAAAAATGCGGATTTAGTAGTAGAAGCAGCCACTGAAAACATCGAACTAAAACTTAAAATATTTAAAGATCTAGATGAGTTTTCGCCTGAGAACTGTATTCTGGCCTCGAATACTTCCTCAATATCCATTACTCAAATTGCCGCCGTAACCAATCGTGGCGATAAAGTAATTGGCATGCACTTCATGAATCCTGTTCCGGTAATGAAATTAGTAGAAGTAATCCGGGGATACCAGACAAGTGATGAAACTACAGAGACCATCATGTCGCTTTCAGAAAGTTTGGAAAAAATACCCGTTGAGGTAAATGATTATCCAGGTTTTGTAGCCAACCGGATCTTAATGCCAATGATTAACGAAGCCATTTACACTTTATATGAAGGTGTTGCCGGAGTTCATGAAATTGATACCGTAATGAAACTAGGTATGGCGCACCCGATGGGACCATTACAGCTGGCAGATTTTATTGGCTTAGACGTTTGCCTGGCGATATTAAAAGTGCTGAACGACGGATTCGGAAACCCAAAATATGCTCCATGCCCACTATTGGTAAATATGGTTGCTGCGGGGAAAAAAGGTGCAAAATCAGGAGAAGGTTTTTACAAATACACAGCAGGATCAAAAGAATTGATAGTAGCTGATAAATTTAAAAAATCCTAATTTTTTTAGCATTTTATTTTATATTTGCTGTATGAATGAAAATCTTGATCCAGATGCAAGTAACTTAACACCTACCGATAGAGATATTGAAAGGGTTTTAAGGCCGCAGGCTTTTGAAGATTTTACCGGACAAGAGAAAGTGATGGAAAACCTGAGGATTTTTGTTCAGGCAGCAAAACTTCGGGGCGAAGCACTAGATCACGTTTTGCTACACGGTCCTCCAGGGTTGGGAAAAACAACACTTTCCTACATCATCGCCAATGAAATGGGTGCTGGAATTAAAGTTACTTCTGGTCCTGTTTTAGATAAACCAGGGGATTTGGCAGGTTTACTAACTGGCTTGGATACGGGAGATATTTTGTTCATTGATGAAATTCATCGTCTCTCTCCATTGGTAGAGGAATATTTGTATTCTGCTATGGAGGATTTCAAGATTGATATCATGCTCGAAACCGGTCCTAATGCCCGGTCTGTTCAAATATCACTTAATCCATTTACACTTGTTGGTGCAACTACGCGTTCGGGTTTGTTAACAGCGCCATTGAGGGCTCGATTTGGTATCAACTGCCGTTTGGCATACTATGATGCGAAACTTTTAACCACCATTGTACTGCGTTCGTCAGACATACTGAACACGCCAATAGATGATGAAGGTGCTTACGAAATTGCCCGTAGAAGCCGTGGTACGCCTCGTATTGCCAATGCACTTTTACGTAGAACAAGAGATTTCGCACAGATTAAAGGCAATGGAAACATTGATCCTGAAATTGCAAACTACGCACTAAATGCATTAAATGTAGATGAACATGGTCTGGATGAAATGGACAATAAAATCCTGGTGACCATAATTGATAAATTCAAAGGTGGTCCGGTGGGGTTAAAAACTATCGCTACCGCTGTGGGCGAAGATGAAGGAACTATTGAAGAGGTTTATGAACCCTTTTTAATTCAGGAAGGCTACATTATGCGTACTTCCCGCGGACGAGAAGTAACGGAAGCAGCGTACAAACATTTGAAGAAAAATTTTCCTGGTCAAACTGGGAAGTTGTTTTAGGTTTTCCCGCAGATTTAAAAGCGATGTCAAAAAATAGTTATCTAAAAATGCTATTTCTTTAATTAAACTTCAGCACAACATATTATCATATTTACTGTTTGTTATTTTGGCAATCTAATTATCGTAAAATCGGCAATTAGATTGCCAAGTCAAGAACGAAAAATCTTGACTCGCAATGACGACAGCAGGCTGGATCAAGCAGTGACGTTCTAAATAAAACCTCAAATTAATATGAACATTTAGGATACTTCTCTGTTCATAAATGTAGAAATCAAACATTATGAATATAGAAATACGAAAGTTAACGCTCGAAGATTATGCCGATTTAAAAGAATCTATGTTGCAAGCCTATGATAGTATGGGTGGCTCCATCTGGCCAAAATCAAGCATAGCAAAACTCTTAAATATTTTCCCTGAAGGCCAGCTTTGCATCGCAGTTGATGATAGAGTGGTTGCCTGTTCATTATCTATCATTGTAGAATATGATGAATACGGAGACCGACACACTTATAAGTTAATCACAGGAGATTATTCGTTTACCACACACGATCCAAATGGGGATACATTATATGGTATTGAAATCTTTGTACACCCAGAATTTAGGGGTTTAAGGTTAGGCCGTAGACTTTATGAAGCCCGAAAAGAACTTTGCGAAAGTCTAAATCTAAAAAGTATCATCGCTGGAGGCAGAATTCCAGGTTATCATCAGTACGCCGAAACCCTTTCTCCGAGACAATATATTGATAAAGTAAAATCGAAGGAGATATACGATCCTACATTAACTTTTCAAATCTCAAATGATTTTCACGTTAGAAAAGTTTTAAAAAATTACCTTCCAGGCGATAAAGAATCGAAGGAATATGCGACGTTAATTGAATGGAACAATATCTACTATCAAGGTCTTGATGCATCAGCACGTTCAGCCATGACCATCCGTTTAGGACTAGTACAATGGCAAATGCGCTTGTTCCCTGATATGGAATCATTTTACGAACAAGTAGAGTTTTTTGTGGATGCCGTTAGTGGATACAAATCAGATTTTGTGATGTTCCCAGAGCTATTCAATACACCATTGTTGCAGCCGTACAATCATCTTCCTGAAATCGAAGCCATGCGTAAGCTGGCTGAAAAAACCGAGGAAATTGTAGCGAAAATGCATGAGTACGCATTAAGTTATAACATCAACATCATTACTGGCAGTATGCCTTTATTGGATGGAGGAAAGTTATATAATGCCTCTTATTTATGCCACAGAACTGGAAAAATCGATGAATTCCGTAAAATTCACATCACGCCAAATGAACAAAAATATTATGGTATGGTTGGTGGAGATAAGGTTCAGGTTTTCGATACCGATTGTGGCAAAGTTGGTATTTTAATTTGTTATGATGTTGAATTTCCAGAATTGAGCAGAATTTATGCAGATCAGGGTATGCAGATTCTATTTGTTCCTTTCTTAACCGATACACAAAACGGATATACCCGTGTTCGCCATTGTGCACAAGCCAGAGCCATAGAAAACGAATGTTATGTTGCCATTGCAGGCTGTGTAGGTAATCTTCCGAAGGTAAATAATATGGATATTCAGTTTGCCCAATCTGCTGTGTTTACGCCATCTGATTTTGCCTTTCCTACCAACGCAATTAAGGCGGAGGCAACGCCAAATACCGAAATGGTATTATTAGCAGATGTCGATCTTCATCTTTTAGACGAATTGCATCATTACGGAACGGTTAAAGTTTTGAAAGACAGAAGAACTGACTTGTATCAAACCAAACTTTTAAAATAAATCAGCATAAAAAAACGCCGGTCGCATCAACAACCGGCGTTCATTTTTACTCTAAAGCTAACTATTTTTTCATCGCGAACCACACGATTAAACCTATGATTACAGCGATTGGAATAATCCATTTCAAAACAGAACCTGCTCCATTTTCATCTCTTTCAGTAACAGCAGGTTGTGCTGGTCCCGGGTCTTCTTTATGACTTTCGTAATCTTGTTCTATCGGCTTAGGAGCTTCTCCCGATTCCGTATGTTTTGGATCTATATTTTCCATATGTGTTGTTGAGTTAAGTTCCAGTTAATCGAATTTGAAAAACTGCAATTAATTAATTTAGTTTTCTGTAAATAGAACAAGCGATTGTTAAAAAGGTTTTGGTTCCTAAGCCTTATCTTTGCATTTCGTGTACAATAATTCTGCAAAATATAGCCAACTGATAAAAGATGAAGCCATTAGGTTGGGCTTCCTGTCATGCGGTATTTCTAAGGCGGAATTTTTGGAAGAGGAAGCCCCACGCTTAGAGCAATGGTTGAATAAAAATCATCACGGCGAAATGAAGTATATGGAAAATTACTTCGATAAACGTCTTGATCCACGACTACTGGTTGATGGCGCAAAGTCAGTAATATCCTTATCCTTAAACTATTACACAGAAGAAAAACAAACTGATCCAAATGCACCAAAAATTTCTAAATATGCCTACGGACAAGATTATCATCATGTAATTAAGGATAAACTAAAGGAACTTACCCATTTCATCACAGAAAATATTGGAGAAGTTTCAGGCAGGGCATTTGTAGATTCAGCACCAGTACTAGATAGGGCTTGGGCGAAGAAATCAGGCATTGGCTGGATTGGGAAAAACTCCAACCTCATTAGCAAAACGAATGGATCATTTTTCTTTTTAGCTGAACTGATTATTGATTTAGAATTAGATTATGATCATCCCTTCCAAACGGATCACTGCGGAACTTGTACCCGATGTTTAGATGCCTGTCCAACAGATGCCATTATCGCTCCTCAAATTGTTGATGGAACGAAATGCATTTCTTATTTAACTATTGAACTCAAGAACGAAATTCCCACCGACTTTAAAGATAAAATGAGCAACTGGATGTTTGGTTGTGATATCTGTCAGGATGTTTGCCCTTGGAATCGCTTTTCAAAAGCTCATTCGGAAGAAGCATTTAAACCTGAAAACGGCTTGCTGGATTTGACCGAAAAAGACCTCACTGAAATAACCGATGAGGTTTTTAAAAAGGTTTTTAAAGGTTCAGCAGTAAAGAGAACTAAGTTAACAGGATTAAAAAGAAATATAGATTTTCTTAAATCATAAAATGAGATTATTCTTTTTGTTATTGATGGTTTTTGTTCCCGCTTTGGCCGAAGCACAAATTTTAAATTTACCTAAGCGTAAAAGTATTGCCCTCAATGGAAAGGCGTTCGCCTTAAGTATTTGCGATAAAAACCTGAAAGATAGAGAAGAGAGTATTTATCAGGAAATCAAAAAGGGTAACGTTCCTGATTTCTTAAGAAAATTAGTCAAAATATCAGACTCGATAGAAAATTTATCTGTTTCTTATTATGTACTACCCGATTACTTATCAATTGGAAGCAACCAGGATTTTTTCTACGTCCCAATGACGCCAAGTCTGGCTCAAAAAGTTGCCAGATTAACAGGTTGCTCATTACCTACTAAAAAAATCGTAAATCAAATTTATAGGCATGCAACCATAAAACTTAGTCCACAACCGATTCCACCCACTAACGCAATGACAACCATTCCTGTGTTTATTGGTCATACAGATTCAATTATGGAGCAGTTGAAACCTGTTATTTATAACCAACGATTAGGAGAACTTGTTGCAGGCAATAAAAAAGATGTGATCATATCGAATAAAATATATGGAGAAAAAAGCCCTCGTGTGGTAATCTACGGCTGGCATAAACTGGATGGAAAACCCATTCAGCCCTTATACAACAAACACGGAAGTAATTGGGCGGATTATAGCCACGGAGTTAGATTGATCCAAAATATTATATGTATCAATCAAAAAAAAACATCCCTTAAAAAAGTTTTAAGGGATGTTAAGTTAAGCAATGTTTTTAGTGATGAAGGGATTATAAGAAAGTCTTATTATCCAATCTTAAAAGATGCTAATTCACATTAAAAATATTATCACTTTTTACCTTATCTGGTACATGGCTGCTGCCCATCACTACTTTTTCAAGTTTTTTAGTGGTGTTAATTTTTATTTCAACTTGCTTTGCCCCTTTTTCCCAAACACCGATACTGCTGTGGTTGGTTTCTTTCGAGCCATCATTGTAAGTTAAAGTCAAATCTATGGGTAGTGCTTTAATACCTTTATTTTCCACGGTAATTGTATATCCGTTAGCATTTTTTTGAGCAGACTTAATGGCCAAATCTAAAACATCTCCTTCAAAAAACCAGGTTTTCCAAAACCAATTAAGGTTCTTGCCACTTCCTTCATTCATACTATTAAAGAAATCATAGGGCATTGGATGTTTTCCGTTCCAATTTCTGATATAGTTGTGAAGTGCTTTTGTAAAAAGTTCTTCGCCTAAATAATCTTTAACAT
The DNA here is from genome assembly GCA_004210715.1 of Pedobacter sp. Taxonomy (GTDB): domain Bacteria; phylum Bacteroidota; class Bacteroidia; order Sphingobacteriales; family Sphingobacteriaceae; genus Pedobacter. Next base: position 3,437 of record SEDB01000016.1, on the reverse strand, counting down.
ATAAATAAGCCAAACCTGGTTTAGGATAAGAATTGGTAAAACTTCCTGATCCTTTCAAATCAGGTGTTAAAGTCATAATTGGGGTATCGTCTTTGCCTCCAGATGATGAAGCAGTTGGTTGAACACCATATTCATCAACAATCGTTGAATCGATCATTGGAGAAATTAACCACTCGCCTATCGTGGCCCAACCTTCATCCATCCAACCATATTTGGTTTCATTTATTCCCATATAAAATGGAAACATGGTATGGAATATTTCATGATCAGTAAGAGTGATCGCATCTTCCCTATTGGTTACAGGGTTATCATTTACCATCATTGGATATTCCATTTGATCTAAACCATCAAAAATAGTTTCATGATTATAAGGAAATGGCCATTTAGGAAATTTATAACTCATAGATTCGACCGTTTTACGGGCAAAATCAATTACTTCATAATAATCCTTGTGTTTAGGGTTGAATACTGCATCAACTCTCGTTCTACGCTTAGTTTTCGGATCGACAACTAAACTCGTTGATTTCCATAAATAATGATCACTCAAGGCAAAAACAAAATCAGTTACATTTTTAGCTTCAAATTTAAAGGTATTGAAAGCATTGGGCTGAGTTACTTTTTTGCCTGCCAAATCCTGATCTGTAATCACATCAACTACAGTATTGTTTTTTTCTGCGTTGGATATTCTCGTAACGATTTCTTTTTGAAAAACCTCATTAGGATCATCATAAACAGCAATTCTGGGAAAAAAGTAAGCGATAAAATGTGAACCATCATCAACTTGTCCGGTGCGAACATGCGATCCTTTATTAACGGTATAACTGTAATCAAATTTGAATTTAATTGTTTTACCTGGCAACAATGGTTGAATAGCAATTTGCATATTAGTACCATCAATTTGTAAATGATCAAGCCCAAGTTTTAGGTCATTCTGCAAAACTGAAGTGATTTTAACGCCTTCGCTCAAATCTGATTCAGAAATTTTTGATTTCCTTGGTGTTCCTTTTTTATAAAGATTAGGATATAGCTTGAACCAAATTTCCTTTAAAGTATCGGGACTATTGTTTGTGTAAATTACTTCAACCTTTCCCTTTAACAATCTTGAAATAGGATTAAAATCAACTTTCAAATCATACTTTGAAGAATTTTGCCAGTAGTTTTTACCAGGTTTACCCGAAACTGAACGGGTTCCTTGCTTATATGTTTTTTGAAATACAGGTTCGATTGGAAGTGGAACTTGTGCATTTATGCAAATTGCAGAAAATAGCAATATGCTCAGAATTTTTATTGATTTCATCTTAATAATTGAATGCATCCAGTATCAATATGCTGAAAATATTATTTACCGAATTTCATTTTTAACTGCTCCAACATGTCTGTATTAATTGGCTGCGCAGGCTTTTCCGGTTTTGATTGAGGCTTTTGTTGATATTGTGGTCGTGGAGCCGCTGTATTCTGCTGAGGTTTAGCAGCACGATTTTCGTTTTTCTTTGCATTAAATTTAGCCCACTCCTCATCCAACTTCTTTTTGGTATAAAGGGGGAAATCACCCTGTTTCATCCAGGCATAATAACTTGGTTCAACAGCAAAAACCTGGGCTGTAGTTTTACCTTTATGTTTACCAAAGTTGAAACAAACTTCGTTTTTATCATTGTAAACCATTCTTCCGGCAAAATCAACTGGTTTATGAATATTGGTAAAAATGTGCAAGGCATCAACATCATTCACAACAGGAACGCTTTTGTTACCCTGTTTATCTTCAAATTCTTTTTCCTTATACATTTCCAACTGTCCAAGCAACACTTTATAAGTCGCGATCACATCAGCTTCAGCGGCATGTGCATTCACCAAATCTTCCTGGCAATAAAATTTGTAGGCCGCTTTTAGTGTTCGTTGTTCCATCTGGTGGAAAATATTCTGAACATCAACAAATTTGCGTTCATTCATATCAAAATCTACATCAGCTCTTAAAAATTCTTCTAAAAGCATTGGGATATCAAATTTGTTTGAATTATATCCTGCTAAATCACTCTCTCCAATAAATTCTGCGATCTCTTTTGCTAAAATCTTAAAAGTGGGCTCATTTGCAATATCCTCATCATAAATACCATGAATTAATGAAGTTTGCAACGGAATAGGCATCTCTGGATTTACCCGCCAGGTTTTCACTTCTTCGCTACCATCAGGCATTGCCTTTAAAATGGCAATTTCTACAATTCTATCGGCTCCTACATTTATACCAGTAGCTTCTAAATCAAAAAATGCTAGCGGACGTTTTAAATTTAATTTCATTTTATTGGGTGTGAGAAAGGCAATACAGCTTTACGCTATATTAATTATACATGTTTATCCAAAAGTGCTAAAAAGGATTGATTTGTTTATAAAACGAGGTATTAAATTCAAAATTTAATTTTAAAATTATTTCTAAATGTTAAATGCTAGCTTTAAATTGCTTCATAAATTTAAGCAACGCCCTCTATGAAAAAAATATTTTTCGTTCTTTTCCTATCTCTTACTTCTTTAACTACATTTTCGCAAAATTTCGACTATGCTGCAATTACCTACGATAATTATGAATTTGACAGAAAAAAGCTTGATAGTAATGCAAATGCCATTGTACTAAAAGAATTTGGAACCGCAAGAATTGATCTTGATGACGCAACTGGCAGGTTAGAGCTAATTTTTGATTACCATGTAAAAATTAAAATCTATAACAAAGAGGGTTTCGAAAGCGCTAATGTGATCGTACCGCTGTATAAAGATGACTCGAAAGAAGAAACCATCAATGATCTGAAGGCTTCAACATTTAATTATATTGATGGAAGATTCGTAGAAACCGCTATGGATAAAAAAGCCATTTTCTACGAAAACAGATCCAAATATACCAAACTATTAAAATTCACCTTACCCAATTTAAAGGAAGGATCCATCATTGAATATAGTTATCGCTTAAAATCTCCAAACTTATTTAATTTCAAAACCTGGCAATTTCAAAGCAATATACCTAAAGTAATAAGCGAATACCTGGTGTATATTCCAGGAATCTACAATTATAATGTATCACTTCGTGGCTATCAGAAGCTTAGCGATCAAAAGGTAGAACTTGCCAGAGAATGTTTAAGAATCTCGGGAGCTAGTATTGATTGCTCTAAAATTACCTATTTAATGAAAGACGTACCCGCATTTGTGGAAGAAGATAACATGACTGCACCAAGCAACTTTAAATCAGCGGTATATTTTGAGCTTTCAGATGTTACCAATCCTTCTGGTGCTAAAACATCATATACTAAAACATGGAAAGATGTTGATTACGAGCTTACCAGCGACAAATCTTTCGGTTCGCAAATGAAACGTAAAGATGTTTATAAAGATTTAATTCCCTTGATAACAAAAGATGCAACCGATGATTTGAGCAAAGCAAAGGCGATTTATAATTA
>SEDB01000744.1 GCA_004210715.1 Pedobacter sp. | reverse complement strand
TTTTTAGATGCCAACGAAAACAGCTACGGTTCTCCCCTACCTGCAAATTACAACCGCTACCCCGACCCTTTACAACTGGATTTAAAGGATGCGATAAGCAAAATTAAAGGTGTACCGATTGAAAACACATTTTTAGGGAACGGCAGCGATGAGGCTATAGATTTATTGTATCGTGCTTTCTGTAATCCTGGAAAAGACAATGTAATAATCCTACCACCAACTTATGGTATGTATGAGGTTTCTGCAAATATAAATGATGTCGAGATTCGCAAAGTAAGCTTGTTGCCGAACTTCCAATTAGACTTAGAAAAAATTGCAGAATCGATTGATAAAAACACTAAAATAATTTTCATTTGTTCTCCAAATAATCCGACAGGAAATTCGATAAACCGTGAAGATATTGAAACGATTTTAACCAACTTTAAAGGCATCGTTGTAGTGGATGAAGCGTACATAAATTACGCCCGTCAAAAGACATTTATTCAGGAATTAACTGAGTACGGAAACCTGGTTGTTTTGCAAACTTTTTCTAAGGCATGGGGCCTTGCAGCTTTGCGTTTGGGAATGGCATTTTCATCACGAAAAGTGATTGATGTTTTGAACAAAATTAAGCCACCTTACAACATCAATCAGGCTACACAAGATTTAGCTTTTGAAGCACTGAAAAACATTGATCAAGTGAACACCTGGATTAAAGAAACCGTTACCGAAAGAGAACGACTTTCCATCGAATTAAACGCACTAAATATCGTAACAAAAGTTTATCTATCGGATGCCAATTTTATCTTAGCTCGAAATGGATTACGAATTGGTAATGGTTACCAATCAGGATGGTTTGGGTACATTATCAAATCCTGAAGAAAATTTTTGGCCGATTCACAATTTCATGCTGGATACTTTTGCAGGTGAAGGCGTAAACTTTAGCGAGATTGTTATTGACAGAACTTTTGCAAAAGACAACGCTCCTACCCGCAAACCTGGCACCGCATTGTTGACAAAATATTTTAGCGAAGATTACGATTTGAAAAATTCGTACGTTATTGGCGACAGATTAAACGATGTAGTGTTGGCAAAAAATTTGGGAGCAAAAGCAATTTTTCTTCGTCAGAATGATGCACTTGGTTCTACCGAGGCTTTAGACAAACATGAAACTTTGTTGGATATCATCATTCTGGAAACGCAGAAATGGGAAGATATTTACAATCTGTTAAAAGCAGGAAGTAGAAAAATTAACCATGTGCGTAAAACGAATGAAACCGACATTACCATTAATTTGGATTTAGATGGCACTGGAAAAGCTAAAATTGAAACGGGTTTAAACTTTTTCGACCACATGCTCGACCAAATTGCCAGACATGGAAGTGTAGATTTGGAAGTAATTGCCAAAGGCGATTTACATATTGATGAGCACCATACCATTGAAGATACAGGAATTGCCTTGGGCGAAGCTTTTGCGAAAGGCTTAGGAAACAAACTTGGCATTGAACGTTATGGCTTTTGTTTGCCAATGGATGATTGTTTAGCACAGGTTGCAATTGATTTTGGTGGTAGAAACTGGACTGTTTGGAATGCTGAATTTAAACGCGAAAAAGTTGGCGATATGCCTACGGAGATGTTTTACCATTTCTTCAAATCTTTCAGTGATGCTGCAAAGTGCAATTTAAACATTAAAGCCGAAGGCGATAAC
>SEDB01000207.1 GCA_004210715.1 Pedobacter sp. | reverse complement strand
AATCCAAATCTTTATTTTGGAGCTGGCGTTACTGAAGATGAACGTTTCTTGATTGTTTATGCAAGTGCCGGAACTTCAGGAAATGCGCTTCATTATCAAGATTTGAGTGATCCGAACAGCAAGATTTCTCTTCTGGCTAAAGGTTATGACAATAACCATAACGTAATTGAAAACGTTGGTGATAAACTTTTAATCAATACAGATCTTGGTGCAGAGAATAAAAGAGTTGTGTTGGTTGATCCTAAAAATGCTGACCCCAAGCTATGGCAAACCATTATACCTGAATCGAAATTAGCCTTGGAAGGTGTTTCAACTGGCGGTGGATTTCTATGGGTATCATACCTTAAAGACGCCAGCACCAATATTGTTCAATTTGATTTAACGGGTAAGAAAATTAGGGAGGTTAAGTTGCCTGCTTTAGGTACTGCTGATGGTTTTGGGGCTTATAAAGAAGACAAAGAATTCTTTTATTCTTTCTCAAACTTTACCACACCGGGAACAATTTATCGTTATGATATTGCCAAAGCTGAATCTACTCTTTATAAAAAACCAGAGTTAAAATTCAATACCGATAAGTACGAAACCAAACAGGTATCCTATCCAAGCAAAGATGGAACAAAGGTGCCGATGTTCATTGTACATAAAAAGGGAATCAAACTGGATGGCAACAATCCGGTGTATTTATATGCTTACGGTGGTTTTCAAGTGAGTTTAACACCCGGTTTTAGCTTATCAAGAATGTTGTTTTTAGAAAAAGGTGGAATTTACGTTCAGCCGAGTTTGCGTGGCGGTAGTGAATATGGCGAAGCTTGGCACAAAGGCGGAATGCTTTCTAAAAAACAGAATGTGTTTGATGATTTTATCGCAGCCGCTGAATTTTTAATTAAAGAAAAATATACCAATCCATCAAAAATAGCCATTTCTGGCGGATCGAATGGTGGTCTTTTGGTTGGTGCCTGCATGACACAAAGACCAGAGCTTTTCAAAGTAGCTTTACCTGCGGTTGGTGTTTTAGATATGTTGCGTTACCACAAATTTACTGTGGGCTGGGGCTGGGCGGTTGAATATGGCAGTAGCGATAAAAAAGAAGACTTTGATTACCTGATCAAATACTCGCCTTTGCACAACATTAAAACCGGAGTGAATTATCCGGCAACGTTAATTACCACAGCAGATCATGATGACCGCGTAGTACCTGCACATTCTTTTAAGTTTGCAGCTACTTTACAAGAAAAATATAAAGGCGAAAATCCAATCTTAATTAGGATTGAAACTAAAGCTGGACACGGAGCGGGTAAACCAACCACCAAAATGATTGAAGAAGCCAGTGATGTGTGGAGCTTTGTGTTTCAAAATTTAGGCATGGAATGGTAAATTATTTTGTTTCTTGATATAATTTTAGGAAAGCCAGAAATATATTCTGTTCCCAGACAACCAGTTTTTACCTTAATCAATACTTTATCATTTGGATTGACGTTTTTAAAACCAATATACCAGTAGAAAAAACCTGAGGTTTCAATGGCACCCAATGTGCTGATGCTAACATGAAATGTTCTCGATTTGCCGGTACCTTTAATAAATCGGTGAGTAATTTCTGTTTCTAAATTATCACATTTAGTAGTGTAAAATTTATTTATCAGCAATAAGATCACATCTGAAAGCCAAAATTTTGAAACATAAATCAGCATTAAAAGAAGAAAGAAACCAATGAAAATGGCCCTCAATAGGCTATCATCAACAAATAGTTTGCTAAAGTTTAAAAAGTATATCACAACTGCCGGCAATATAATAATGTAATTAAGGTAGCTAACCCATCCTTTAAATTTTGGACGACTTAATACAGCACTTACATTAAATACAAAAATCGAAAATAAAGGTAAAAGCAGTAGCCAATTCCATGGTTGAGCACCAAAATAAATGTAGGCACCAACTCCTACTGGCATGAATGCACTTGGAAGTTGCCACGTTTCGCTGTAGCTGATAAATATCACAGCCCATACCACAAATAAAAATCCTAAAATTGGCAAAATAATACTCATGTCCATAGCAACTAATTTAAAACTTTAAACAGCAAAACATAAAAATGTATTTTAAGAATTACAAGCCGTAATAGGCGCTGGTCCGGTTGGTTTATTTGCCATTTTTGAAGCCGGTTTATTAAAAATGCGTTGCCATTTAATTGATTACCTTCCTCAGGTTGGTGGTCAGCTTTCTGAAATTTACCCTAAGAAACCGATTTACGATATCCCGGGTTATCCATCTGTGTTGGCTCAAGAGCTTATCGATAATTTGATGGAACAGGCAAAACCTTTCCATCCAACCTTTACATTGGGCGAGCGTATTGAAGGTTTAGAGAAACGTGGAGAAGCCGATTTCGTTTTAACTACAAATATGGGAACCGTGATCGAAGCCAAAGTAGTGGTTATTGCGGGCGGATTAGGTTGTTTCGAACCGCGTAAGCCTGCTGTAGAAAATCTTGAAAACTTCGAAAACGGCAAAGGCGTTAACTATATGATCCTGGATCCAGAGAAATACCGCGATCAGAAAATGGTTATAGCCGGTGGTGGCGACTCTGCCTTAGATTGGACGATCTATTTAGCGGAAGTTTGTTCTGAATTAACTTTAGTACACAGAAGCGAGAGTTTCCGTGGCGCACCAGATTCAGTTGCTAAAGTAATGGCATTGGCTGAAAGTGGTAAAATCAACCTGGTTTTAAATAGCAACCTACAAGCTGTTCAAGGAACGGATAAACTGGAGCAAGTTGAAATTGTTCAAAACCGTACCATGGAAAAAACGGTAGTTGCGGCCGATCACTTAATTCCTTTATTTGGTTTGAGTCCTAAATTAGGGCCGATTGAAGGCTGGAATTTAAACATCAGCAAAAGTGCAATTGAAGTGAACGTTGATGATTATTCAACCAATATCCCTGGTATTTATGCTATTGGAGACATTAACACTTACACAAACAAATTAAAATTGATTTTGAGTGGTTTTCATGAGGCTGCATTAATGAGCCATAGTGCTTATTCTTACATCAATCCTGGTGTGAAATACACCATGAAATATACAACGCTACTTGTGGCGGAATGGCTTTGTGTGCTACTTGTTGTGTTGATGTTTTGGAAGGCGAAGAAAAGCTGAATGAAATGACGGATGACGAATATGCCATGCTTGATACCTTGCCAGATTTGTTACCAAACTCTCGTTTAGCTTGTCAGTTACAGTTAAACAATAACATGGATGGCTTAAAAGTGAAACTTCATGGTGTAAGCTAAGCTGGAAATATAAAATATAGAAAAGGCGATACTAAAAACAGTATCGCTTTTTTTTTTGCATTAGAAATTATGATTACCAAGATTGATAATCCATTGAATGAATGACGGGATTGAAAATCCCGACCAGCCTGAGATTCTCAATTCAATTGTGAATGACGACCGTTCAAAATACAATTTGCTTAAAAATGCAAAATAAATCTTTTTGATAGCATCTCTTTTAAATAAATTCCTTGCCGCTTTCAATCTCTCATTAACTAAGAATGGCGAATGTTTATAATAAATAGCAGTAATCCATCCACTCAACCCTTTCATAGCAACATTCATCTTTTTGAGTTATTTTCTGTATTTTAGAATTATACAGATTAAAATGATGAGCCTAATTAAATCAATCGTTTCTGCCATTGCAATTCTTTTATCGATTAGTGCCTGCAAAAAGAGCCCTGAGGATAAAAAAGGAATCCCTACAATAATAAGAGGTGTGGTTACTGATGATTTCAGGGGTTTGAAAATTGAAAATTATGAAATAAAACTATATAAAAGCATTCCCTGTTTTAAAAGCTTTATGAGCAGTGATTGTGGAGGGGAGGTAGCTACGATTAAAACTGATAAAAATGGGTCATTCCTTATTCAATTTAATCACTATCTAAATAATGGTGAGTCTTATGCGTTGGATATTTCACAATATCCCTACACTTCAGAACCCAAAACAAAGATTTTATTTACTCCTGGAAAAGAAAATGTTGTTGACATTAATGCTTGGAAACCCGTAATACTAAGGTTGAATCTGGATATCAAAAATAATGTGGTTAAACCAATCATTGTAGGCATAAACTATAAAGACAATTATAATTTCGGCACTGAATTTACTTATGAAAGAGATATTAAAAAAACCTTGGAGCTTAGACACTTACATAATTATCATCATAAAAAGCTGGAAGTATTCTTTTTCCGGTTTGGCTATCAACCAAAGCAACCCGATTGAAAAAGGCCACCGGATTGCCAGCAGGATTAGATAATGCAACCTCAACTTTACCATTTGATTTTTTAACAGCATTAACTTTTAAAGCAGCCGACTTTAAATCTTGCAAACCTTTGTAATTTCCATCTTTATCCGCCAGCCAGTAAATGTTTTCACTCAAAACCTCCTGTTTCTCGTTCATTAGCTTTAGCGAAACAAAAACACCATTCTTTTGGTCCATTTTTTTCAAGAAATCATTCAATGGAAAAAACCGGCGAACTGATGATGCACCAATCGAATTGAAAACCTGAGAATAGAAATAATCCTTTCCATCCATATCGTAAACTTTGGCCTGAACCATTAAATTATTGCGATCACTTAAGCCATTATTAACCACCGTTACCATACTATCTACGCATTTTTCGCTTTGCCATAAGGATTGATGTATTGATCGTAACCAATGTATTTATGGTAATCCCAAACCGAATCGGGTTTACTATTAAATTGTGGTGCGATCATATTCTCCTTTGGAATAAATCGCTCCAGAGATTCATAATCGCCAACCCCAACAGAACCTACCTCAGAATTGTAGGGGAAGGTTTTCACAGCCCAGAAACTTTTTGGATCCTGAATACCGTAAGGACCGTCGCCATTGCCACCAAGTGAGTTGTAAGACATTTCATCACTGTTTGAAAAATCGAAGAACTTTCTCGTTCCGTCCAATCGTGGCAGAATATCATTTTTAATCGGATTCAAAATATCTTCCGGAGGCGTAATCTCATTACCACCACACCAAAAAGCCAGCGATGCATGATTACGAATCATTTTAACCTGATCTTCAATAGCGGTCAACACCAAAGGATGATTATCGGGATAATTTCTCCTGGTCCATTGATCTTCTTTTTTCATTGGATCTACCCAGCGACCATTACAATCGCCACTAAACCAGAAATCCTGAAAAACCAATAATCCATATTTATCACAGGCATTGTAAAACTCCGGTCGTTCCAAAATAGCGCCACCCCAAATCCTGATCAGATTCAAGTTCATATCTTTATGGTAGCGGACTTCAGCATCATACCGGGCATCACTGAAACGCAACATCGCATCAGAAATAATCCAGTTTCCGCCCTTTATAAAAATCTTTTGTCCGTTTATATAAGCACCCATACTTTTGGTGTGTTCATTCCAGATGTTATCAATTTGGCGAATGCCTACTGTTAAATTTTCTTGATCTAAAACTTGTCCTTCTTTTAAAAATTTGATGTTTACCGGATATAAATCTTGTTTGCCGTATCCACTTGGCCACCAAAGCTTAGGGTTTTCAAGCGCTAAATCGGCAAAGGAGATTTCTACCTTTTTGCCAGCTGGAATAGCAACGGCCTTACTTACCGTTTTGCCAGCAATTTGATATTGCAAAACACCAGAAAAAGCACTTGCCGTGGGATTTTCTAGCTCACTTGAAACTTTGATAATCGCTGGCTTTTGTTTGGCATCCGGCTCCCTTTTACCCGGAACTAGTGTTACCACATGAGGATTTAAAATATTAATTCCTTTAGTTTTTTCGATAGTTACCTTATCCCAAATACCAGTATTTCGGTCGCGGATAGGTTGAATCCAATCCCAACCTGCCGTATATTGAGTAGTTAAGCCTTTGGCAATGGTTCCATCGCCGCCTTGACCGCCATTGGGATTGCCTGGAAAATCTGGCGGATAAACAATTACCGCCAAACGGTTTTTCCCATTTGGAGAAAGGAATTTAGTGATATTGTAATTAGCACGAATATGCATTCCTTCATGCTGTTGAGCATTGATCTTTTTTCCATTTAAAAAGAAATCGGCTTTATAGTTTACACCACGGAACTGAAGCCAAACCTGTTCGTTTCCAACGGCCTTTTCGGTAAAATCTTTTACAAACCAATAGGTGTAATGTTCGTTGCCTGTTTTATAAATGTCGGCGATTCTCTCGTTATTCATCCCATAAAATGGATCAGGAACTTTCTTATTGTTGAGCAATGTAGTTAAAACCGTTCCGGGAACAGTTGCTGGCAGCCAATTATTTAAAACAAAATTTGTGCTCGATATTTGATTGCCCGTAGCATGAGCATCTTTGATATTGGTACAAAGCCAACCCGAATTTAATTCGTATCGTTGCTGTGCCTGTACATTCAACGATGCAATAAACAAAATGAAGAAGATCAATTTTCTCATAAATGAGTTTTAAAGATTGAATATTTTTAACTATTGGTGGCTTTACCTTTTAATCTAACACCCCGCCTTACAGGCACCTCTCTGGAAGAGGGAAATTGCACATCACGTAATATTTCGCGATTAAAATAACTTCAGCCTTCCAAATCCTTATTTTCCTGAAACTGGTCGGTCTGCCGCATTAATGCCCCATAATTTCGACGGCGTATTGCCCATATAAATTTCCATTGAACCGCCATTCATAATTGTTTTATGCTCAATAAACGATTTCGTGTAATTCTTGCCGTTGATCAAAATGCGTTGTATGTATTTATTGGCAACACTATTACCTTTTACTTTAATGTCGAACGTTTTATTTTCAGCCAGTTTAATTGTTGCCGAATTGATGAGCGGTGTTCCGAAAACATAAGCACCATTGGCTGGATTTACAGGGTAAAAACCCATCGCAGTGAAGACATACCAGGCGCTCATTTGACCAACATCTTCATTTCCACAAAGCCCATCAGGTTTGGCTGTAAAAAAATCATTGTCAATTTTACGGATCAAATCTGCCGTTTTCCAGGGCTGGCCTGCATACGCATAAAGGTAAGGAATATGATGCCCTGGCTCATTTCCTTGTGCGTAATTTCCAATTAAGCCAGAAATATCAGGAGAACTGTTCTCGCCCAAATCTGCAGGAACGATAAACAATGAATCCAGTTTGTTCACAAAAGGCTTGTCGCCACCAAATAAGTTAATTAATCCTTCAACATCTTGCGGAACCAACCAGGTATATTGCCACGCGTTTCCTTCTGTATAATCATCTTCGCGGTGTTTTGCCGCAACCGGACTAAATGGTGTACGCCACTTTCCATCGGCCATTTTTCCACGCATAAATTGAACATCATGATCAAAATATTCCCTGTAAAGTTGTGCTCTTTTGCTGAAGTATTGATAATCTTCGGTTTTATTCAGTGCCTTTGCAAACATGGCGATACAATAATCATCAATGGCATATTCCAAAGCTTTGGCCACCGATTCATTAACCTTATCAGCGGGAATATATTTTAACTGTTGAATATAATCTATGCCATCAGTTTTTTGCATGGCTGATTGTTTTACTGCTTCATAAGCAAGATTTACATCGAAACCGCGGTAACCTTTCAAATAAGCGTCAACCACAACAGGAACGGCATGGTAACCCACCATGGTATTGGTTTCGTTACCCATTAAATGCCAAACCGGTAGTTTACTCTGCTCTTTATAAATAGCCAGCATCGTATTTACAATATCGCTAACCTTATCTTGATGCAAAATGGTATACAAAGGATTTGCTGCCCGATAGGTGTCCCAAAGAGAAAAAGTAGTGTAATTGGTAAAGTTCGCGTTCCGATAAATTTTCTTATCTGTGCCGAGATAATCTTTATTTACATCATTGAAAATTGATGGCGCAACCATGGTGTGATACAAAGCAGTGTAAAATATTTTCTTCGTATTTGTTGAAGCATTGATTTTAACTTTTGATAGTTCCTTTTCCCATTTCGCCTCTGCCTTTTTTACTGTCGATGCAAAATCCCAGCCTGGCAATTCAGTCTGGAGGTTAAGTAGCGCATTTTCGATACTTACCGGAGATAAAGCGACTTTAATTTGCAGTTTATTGTGATTGATGGAAACGAAATTAGCAACAGCCTTTAATTTTTTGCCTTTAACATCTTTGTCTTTTTTTAATTGATCATCCTCATAAATATCGAAGCCTTTAATCGGTTGCGAAAACTTGATCACAAAATATAAACGCTGATCATTTGCCCATCCCTTTGAGTTTCTATTGCCCACAATGGTTGTAGCATCAACTTGTTTAAAGGAAGTATTCGTTGGTGCGTCCCAACCAATTCCTTCTACCAAATCAAGTACAACATGGGGTGTAACCGAATTTTCAGGAAAACTATATTGATGGAAACCAACACGCTCTGTAGCGCTTAGCTCTGCCTTGATTTTATATTTATCCAGCAACACGCTATAATATCCTGCTTTTGCAATTTCATTCTTATGAGAGAACTTAGAAAGATAACCTTGATCTTCAGCGCCCTTTTTACCTTTATCTAAAATGGTGGTTCCAGTTACCGGCATGATGGAAATATCGCCTAAATCGCCAATTCCTGTGCCGCTTAAATGTGTATGAGAAAAACCGGTAATGGTATTGCTCACATAATTGTAGCCACTGCACCAATCCCATCCTTCCATAATATTGTTGGGTCCTAACTGAACAGCGCCAAACGGAACATTTGCACCTACAAAAACATGCCCGTGTTTAGCAGACCCAATAATCGGATCGACGAACTGCGTGAGTTTAACATTTTGCTGAGCGTAAATTTGAAAGGATACAAAAACGGATAGGAAGAGAAGGGTTACGCACTTAATTTTCATTTCTTAAATATTCGGGATGTGAGATATTAAATCGTTTTACCAAAGTAAATGATTTTGTTTTGAAATCTGTTAATGGCTTAGTAAAGAAATTGATGTTAATCGATACTTGCTGTTTCTTTAACGGGCTTTCCGATCACTTTATAGTTTCCATCGCCCTTTAAAATCGCTAACATTTGGGTTTGATTGGCAAAGAGTGTTTTCGCCGCAGCCAATTCTTTATCATACTGAAAACTTTGTTCAAT
>SEDB01000206.1 GCA_004210715.1 Pedobacter sp. | reverse complement strand
GTACTTCACTGCTTCTATTAAAACAGCAACTGCCCCAATGATTAATGTATATTCTTCAAAGCTGTTCATCTTTGGTTAGCTTTATGTTTAGATGAATATACGAAATTTTTGTTACAGTGTTTCATTTTTCGCTTGGAAAGATAATCATGAGGACTGAAAGCAAATTTAAAGATTTCTTGGCCTCGCTTGAAATGACTGCCTATTAATGTGTTGAAGTGCGGTCGTCATCTCGATTGGAGCACAGCTGAATAGAGAGATCTTTGAACTGAAAATAACTTTAAAAGATTTCTCGGCTTTGCTCGAAATGACGGTATAATGTGATGTTTAAGTGCTGTCGTCATCTCGATTGGAGCGCAGCGCAATAGAGAGATCTTTGAACCTGAAACAACTTTAAAAGATTTCTCGGCTTCGCTCGAAATGACGGAATAGTGTGATGTTCAAGTGCGGTTGTTATCTTGATTGGAGCACAGCTGAATAGAGAGATCTTTGAACTGAAAATAACTTTAAAAGATTTCTCGGCTTTGCTCGAAATGACGGAATAATGTGATGTTTAAGTGCTGTCGTCATCTCGATTGGATCGCAGCGCAATAGAGAGATCTTTGAACCTGAAACAACTTTAAAAGATTTCTCGGCTTCGCTCGAAATGATGGTTGAGTGATCGTGGATTTCTATTTTATAATTTCAATTTACAATCCAGTATTGTTTCTGAACAGTTTAATCGCGATAGCCAATAGAATCACCCCAAATGCTTTTCGCAAGATATTCAAGCCAGTTTTTCCAAAGAGTTTTTCCAATCGTTCTGTATTTTTGAGTACAAAATAAACGAATAGCATATTTAAAATAATGCCCACTAAAATATTTTGAGTGTGATATTCGGTTTTCAGTGAAAGCAATGTGGTCATTGTTCCGGCGCCAGCAATTAATGGAAACGCTAAAGGTACTATAGAAACTGTTTCAGGCGCTTCTTCTTTAAAAATAGTAAGACCTAAAACCATTTCCATTGCAATAAAAAAGATAACAAATGAGCCTGCAATGGCAAATGACTCCACATCCAAACCAATTACTTTTAGCAAAGATTCTCCAAGAAAAAGAAATAGAATCATTAGTGCAGTAGCAACAATTGATGCTTTTTCAGATTCAATGTGCCCTGCTTTTCTGCGTAGTTCGATTACTACGGGAATTGACCCTAAAATGTCTATGATGGCGAAAATAACCATTGTTGTAGTCAGGATCTGATTGAAGTCGAACTTCATGAAATCGAATTTCATAGGGAGCAATTTTGATCAAAGGTAAGCCAATTGTATTAAATACTTATTATCAAATCATTTATTAGAAGTAGAATTGTGTTCTTAAGGTAAACACATTGTCTTTTCTATCTTCGGTGTAGCCAGGGATTTGTGTCGATTCATTTTTAATCATATCATAATACAGAACCGCTTTAAAGTGAGGATTGAAATGATGTAAAAGGCCAAATCCGAATGTATCAAAACGAACATCTGCTGCGGTTAAACCTTTTGCTGCGCTAATGTCCATTCCTGTTACTTTAGCATTAGGGTCATACCAGTCATATTTTAAAATTAATTGGTTGTCGGTACTGTTGAGCGTTTGTATGAAAGTAAAGTAAGCGCCGTTAAAATTTCTGGTGTAATAAGGAAGTGCTACCGATTTACTGTCAACAGGATAGGATCCAGGCGTAGCAGATGTAGTTGCGGTTGCAGATTGTAGTCCTGAAATTACCTCAGCCCTCAATTCTGATTTCCAACTTTTGGTTGCCGTAGCGAATTGAATATCTGCGCCATAGTACCGGCGTGGGGCAACTTGGTTGATCGTTGTCACAGATGAATCCTTTACCATTGATAATGACCCATTAATATTCTCCATTTTATAGCTTACTGGCAAACGGTGGTTTAATCCACCTTGCAAAGTGCTTAATCCACCAGCAACTGAAAACCCTAATTTTTTAAAGGTATAAGGTTTGTGGCTCAAACGGGCAATCACATCTTTGCTGTTGTCAAACTCTCCAGGGCCAGCTAAACCCTGTCCGTTATAAACGCCAAGATCTAAAACGATATTTTTAAGTTTGGCGTCTTTCCAGCGGGGATTAAAAGTGAAAGTTGCGCCTAAATCACGCTCTGTTCTCATCAAAATCTGCGACATTCTGCCACGCTCAGGTGCTTCTCTGTTCGACGAAGATAGCTGTAGTTCATTACCGAATGGCCTACCTGATAATCCTAGCGTAACATAAACCAGTTTCCATTTATTCTCATAATAACGACCCCAAAAATCTCTCACATTAACACCCTGTTCTGTTCCATCAAATTGAAGTACGAAATACGTTGATGGACTTCCATCGTCATTCAGCAACATATAGTCCGCTCTCAATCGTCCGCGTCTTAACCGAAAACGATTATTGGTAAATTCACCAAAATTTCCGCCCTGATATTCTGCCAGTGTACCATTAGATTGAGCTACCTGGTATTGTGGCTGCATATATCCACTGAAAGATAATGAACCATATTTTTTTGAGATAATTAGTAAATGGTTGACCGTTGTGGAATCCATTATATCGTTAATGGTTCTTTGCGAATGCTACACCTAAAGCCATCCAGATTGCTAACCTGATCCATGCTTCAAGTGGTAATGAAGACATTAAGTAAACGCAAACAATTACACCCATAATCGGCACAAATGGAACCAATGGCGTTCTAAATGGACGAGCTCTATCAGGATCTGTTTTACGCAATAACATTACGCCGATACAAACCAGAGAGAAGGCAAACAATGTACCGATTGATACCATGTGACCTAAATCTGTAACCGGAACAAAACCAGCGAATATACTCACGAAGAACATGAAGAATATATTGGTTTTGAATGGAGTTCTGAATTTTGAGTGAATGCTACTGAAGAATTTTGGTAACAATCCATCTTTAGACATGGTATAAAATACACGAGACTGACCCATTAACATCACCAGGATTACCGATGTATATCCAGCTAAGATGGCAATGATTAAGCCCATTTGTAACCAGCTATATCCTGTTACCTTAAATGCAGTAGCTGCAGGAGAAGCATCACCTTTAAAAATTGAGAAAGGTACTAAACCCGTCATTACGTGTGCGAATAACACATATAATATAGTACATACAACTAATGAACCTAAAATACCGATTGGCATGCCTTTTTGTGGGTTCTTTGCCTCTTGAGCTGCTGTAGAAACGGCATCAAAACCAATGAATGCAAAAAATACCAATGCTGCACCCGCTGCAATACCTGAAATGCCAAATTCACCTTTAACACCTGTATTTTCTGGGATGTAAGGCGTGTGGTTAGCAGGGTTGATGAATTTCCAGCCCAATGCAATAAACACAATTACTACAGTTACTTTAACAATTACTAGAATGTTATTTAAGCTTGCAGATTCTTTAGTTCCACGGATTAACATCAGTGATAGGAGAGAAACAATAACCACAGCTGGAAGGTTGATACCTCCACCATCTACTTCTGCGAAAGATTTTGTTAAAAAGAGCGGCATTTCGAGGCCAAACTCATGGAGTAATTTATTGAAATAACCAGACCAGGAAACCCCAACCGTAGCGGCGCCTAATGCATACTCCAGTACTAAATCCCAACCGATAACCCATGCCATAAATTCGCCCATGGTAGCATAAGAGTAAGTGTATGCACTACCGGCAACAGGAATCATTGATGCAAATTCTGCGTAACACAAACCTGCGAATGCACAGCCAACAGCTGCTAGCACGAATGATAAAGTTACGGCAGGGCCAGCATGATCAGCAGCGGCAATACCAGTTAAAGAGAATAAACCTGCCCCAATAATAGCTCCAATCCCCAGAGCAACAAGGCTGGTACTGCTCAGTGTACGTTTGAGCGTCCCCTCGCCACTTTCAGCAGATTCTGCTATAAGCACATCAATAGGCTTCTTTAGATTCATAATTTGTTTAGTCTTTTATGTTTGTTGATTTTATGATAATAAGCGGTAAACCTAAATAAAAATTGCGAAAAAGAAAAAGGGATTTTGTTAAAATCCCCATTTCAGTCCTATTATCTCTATGTTTTTACAACTAATTGGTTAGTGTATCCGTAGTATTTACTAAAGTGTCAGTAATTATGTTACCTGAGGCATCAGTTTTTTGCTCAATTCTTATTTCTTTGCGCACTTCTTGCTTTTCTTGAGTAGTTACAGCCTTAACTGCAATGTATGGAGCAATTACTAATGACACAATGGACATTAATTTAATTAAAATGTTCATTGAAGGACCTGAAGTATCTTTAAATGGATCTCCAACAGTGTCGCCTGTAACGGAAGCTTTGTGGGGTTCTGATTTTTTATAGAACATTTCGCCATTAATCATCACGCCTTGTTCGAAAGATTTTTTGGCATTATCCCAGGCACCACCAGCATTGCTCTGAAAAATACCCATCAAAACACCAGTTACGGTTACACCCGCTAATAATCCGCCTAAAACCTCTGGTCCAAACGCAAATCCAATAATAATAGGTGTAATTAACGCAATCGCACCAGGAAGCATCATTTCTCGTATCGAAGCTTTGGTTGAAATCGCTACGCATTTTTCATATTCAGGTTTTGCTTTGTATTCCATAATGCCTGGTATATCTCTAAACTGGCGGCGAACTTCCTGAACCATGTCCATTGCCGCTTTACCTACTGCCTGAATACACAAGGCTGAGAAAATGAAAGGAATCATACCACCAACAAATAGTCCTGCCAAAACAGGTGCTTTATAAATATCGATAGCGCTAATTCCTGCTATGCCTACAAAAGCAGCAAATAAAGCCAGTGACGTTAATGCCGCAGAAGCAATGGCAAAACCTTTTCCGGTTGCAGCGGTGGTGTTTCCTACGGCATCCAAATTGTCGGTTCTTTCGCGTACTTCTGGAGGTAACTGACTCATTTCAGCAATACCACCTGCGTTATCGGCGATCGGTCCGAAGGCATCAATGGCCAATTGCATAGCAGTAGTTGCCATCATGCCAGCAGCTGCGATAGCTACACCGTATAATCCTGCAAAATGATAAGAAGCCATAATACCGCCTGCCAAAACTAAAATTGGGATTACTGTTGATTTCATACCGACTGATAAGCCTGCAATGATATTAGTGGCGTGGCCAGTTGAAGATTGTTGAATAATGGAATTAACCGGTCCCTTACCCATAGCCGTAAAGTATTCAGTAACTATACTCATAATCGTTCCCACAACAAGGCCAACAATAATAGCGTAGAATACATTGATACTTGAAAATTGATAACCACGTAAACTCAAAGTTTCTGGCAACATCCATTTTACAATAAAGAATGAGGCTACAGCGGTAATCACAATTGATGACCAGTTACCAAGATTTAACGCATTTTGAACGTTCGATTTTTCATCTTTAATGGTTACAAACCAAGTTCCGATGATGGAGAAAATAATACCTAAACCGCAAATTACCATCGGTAACAGAATAGGAGACATTCCTCCAAAGTTATCTTTTACATCGATTTCCTGGCCTAAAACCATGGTAGCTAAAATAGTGGCTACATAAGATCCGAATAAATCAGCACCCATACCAGCAACATCCCCCACATTATCGCCTACGTTATCTGCAATTGTTGCAGGATTACGTACATCGTCTTCAGGAATACCTGCTTCAACTTTACCCACCAAATCAGCGCCAACATCGGCAGCTTTAGTATAAATACCTCCGCCAACACGGGCGAATAATGCGATAGATTCTGCGCCAAGAGAAAACCCTGTTAATACTTCAATGGCGGTTTTCATTTCCACACTGTTCACTGATACTACGTTGAAATATTTTAGAAAAACGATAAACAGTCCGCCTAAACCAAGGATAGCTAAACCCGCGACGCCTAACCCCATTACGGTTCCGCCAGTAAACGATACTTTAAGCGCATGCTTTAAGCTTGTTCTCGCGGCTTGTGTTGTTCTCACATTTGCCTTTGTGGCTGATTTCATTCCAATATATCCTGCAGTTGCAGAAAAAATGGCCCCAATTAAAAAAGAGATGGAGATAATCCAGCTTGAGTGCATCGGAACACCATTTATTTCTGTGATCGTTCCAGAATAAGCGAGTAAAGCTGCTGTAAATACAGCGAAAATACTTAAAACTCTCCATTCGGCTTTTAAAAAAGCCATGGCACCATCTGCAATGTAGCCGGCAAGTTCTTGCATGTTTTTATCTCCGGCGTCCTGCTTGTTTACCCAGGCGCTTTTAATCATCATCACAATAATCCCGACAAGGCCCAAAGCCGGAATCGTGTAAATTAAGTTGTCTTGTAAAAAATTCATAGTTAATATTTGGTTATTGGTTCATAGTTATCTATTTCACGAAATTTACACTCATATGTAAAGAAATAGATTTTAGAATTTTGGTTATAGTTTAAGCAATATAATAATTTTATTTCCTACAGCTTAAATAATTAACAACCCTAAAGAATATTTTTTGTTCGATTAAAATAATACAGTTCAATACCTGTGTTTTTGTTTATTTATAAATAAATTAGCCACCAACTAAAGCTAAACCAACTAAACTAAAAATGGAAAAACTACAAGGCGAAGCGTCTTCTAAAAGAAAACTAGGTCTTTTTGATGCTGTGATGCTGGTCATGGGATCAATGATTGGGAGCGGTATTTTTATCGTCAGTGCAGATATTATGCGGAACTTAGGTTCTGGATATTGGTTAATTGTGGTTTGGGTAATTACCGGCGTAATGACAGTTGCAGCAGCAATTTCATACGGCGAACTTTCTTCGATGTTCCCAAAAGCTGGGGGGCAATACACTTATCTAAAGGAAATCTTCGGCAGAATGATGGGCTTCCTTTATGGATGGGGTTTGTTTACCGTAATTCAAACGGGAACCATTGCAGCCGTGGCCGTTGCCTTTGGTAAATTCACAGCCTATTTAATACCAGCCTTAAATAATGCAGCTCCGATTTTTCAAAATGGTGGATATAAAATTACCTGGATACAGATTCTGGCTATTGGCGT
>SEDB01000743.1 GCA_004210715.1 Pedobacter sp. | reverse complement strand
CCATCATTCTGAAATAGCAAACTATCTTTTGTATCTATCGCATTTGTTCCTTGCAAGGCATAACCTACCGTAATTTTTTGATACCATTTTTGTTCCCCCACACGGGTTTTGGAATCGAACGGACTGAAAGTTGGCACGTTGAATGTTGCATCAGGCAATCTGATGGAAACATCGCGAGTTCTTAAAGTTTGATTACTCGTCATGGATAACGAGTAGTTCATATTATTTGAAAATGTTTTGGAGTAACTGATACTACTATTCGTAGTATTATTTGCAATTGCACTTAAATCGTAATTTAAATTTGCAGGGCTATTGGTATAATAACTGCTCGAGTTTAGCATCCCAATAATCATTTAAACCAAGGTAATAACCACCATTTTGAAGAAAGAAACCCCTTGTTGCATCTTCTCCAGGTGTTGGCAAAATAATCCCTGAAGTACGTTTATTAGGCTTTGGAAAAAATGCAAATGGCAATCCTAAAGGCGTTGGTACACCTTCGAATACCATGTACATTGGCCCACTGATAATTTGTTTTTCAGTAGCTATACCTTTCGTAATCATGATGCCAAAATGTGGATGAGGCAAGTTACAGGTACTGTACATTACATTTTTAATATGCAACTCATCATCAATTTGTTTTTTACTTTGCCCGCCAGAAAAATAGCCACCTTCCTGTTCAGAAAAAACACCAAATACTTTAGCACGAGTGGTTTCTGAATTATAGTACAGCGAATCGGCAATTGCAGATCCCTCAGCGCCAGATTTAAAAATGGGCTTACCAATATACCTATTGGTTTTTGGGTCATTTCTACCGCTAGCGAAGATCACTTTGCTCTGCGAATCATAACGAATGTAGTCAGCATCAAGTTCAAAATCTCCATAATTTACGCGGGCATTGCCATACATGTAAATAATGCTTTTGGTTTTGTTAAACTTTACCGAGTCAGCCCGATACTCCACTTTTTGATCTAAACCACTGTTATTTTTGGTTTCTTTTTTAGATGTATCCCTTTTTGAAGTGTCTTGCTGAATGATTTGTTGCAATGAAAAAGAAGAAAATGCGTTAGCTTTACCAACACCATGTGTTAATAAAATGACAGAAATTAGTAAAATAGAGCTCTTAAGAAGTTTCAAATTCGTATTTGAATGTTATTTTTGCACAAATGTTTAATCAAAAACGTTCAAAATTAGTGAAAAATATACCATTGATGTATCTTAAAACCATTTTAACATTTATTAT
>SEDB01000205.1 GCA_004210715.1 Pedobacter sp. | reverse complement strand
TTAGTGTTGGATTCTCCTATTGATAATCACTTCATTCAGCAATTGGAGCAAAAGCTAGAAAAAACTTCAATCAAACGTGTTGATTCGAGTGTAGCTGATAAGCTAATTGAAAAAGATGAAGTTAATGAGCACGTTTTGAGCGATGATCAGGTAAAAGAAGTTACTACTATTTTTGAAAAAGCAATAACCAAACCTGGTATGCAAGTAGAAGTGGTGGCTTTGAATCCTGATGAATTACCGGTAACCATTACTATGGATGAGTTTATGCGTCGTATGAAAGATATGGCTGCAATGGGCGGTGGAATGGGTTTTTATGGCCAAATGCCAGATAGCTACAAAGTAGCCATTAATGGAAACCACAAACTGGTAAGCAAAATTTTAAAAACAGAAGGCGAAGAACAAAGCAATCTGGCTAAGCAAGCTGTAGATTTAGCATTGTTGGCTCAGGGCATGTTAACCGGTGCAGAATTAACTGCATTTGTAAGCAGAAGTGTAGAGTTGATTTAAGTTGTAGCGAAAATCATTATGTTTAAAGGGGAGAAATCGATTGATTTCTCCCCTTTTTTTTGGAACAAAAAAAAGCCCTAAAATTTTAGGACTTTTAATATCTATAGATTTCGGGACGAGTCTTAGATTAAAGTGAAATATTTTTAGCTTGCAATTGATTTCTGTTCAACATTGAAGTAATCTTTGTGCTCCTCTATCATTTTTGCAATGGTGGCAGCTTTCGTATCCGTTAATTTAAATTCAAATAAAGGCTCCTGGCTTTTTTTAGATTTAACCATTTTCTCTGTGTAAAAACGATAAACAAGTCCATTGGTTAACAAGCCATACTTTGCTTTCGTTTTACGGAAATATTTAGATAAACGCGAATCATGAATATCTAAACTATCTTCATGATGTTTGCACTCCACTAAAATTGTAGGCTCACCATCTTTCATGATGGTATAATCTACTTTTTTACTTTTCTTAACTCCAAAATCCAGAACAGCTTCTGATTGCACCTCAGACGGATCGAAGCCCAAAATCTGAATGAAAGGCATTACTAAAGCATTTCTGGTCAAATCTTCATTCTGAACTTGTGGAAGCATTTTCTTAATTCTCACAGCAAATTGTCCGATTTCGTCTTTAAGTTCCATGGTGGGTATGTAGATATATAAATGATTATTAGGGTTGATTATTGTATTAACGGGCTTTACAAATTCTCTTTACATTTATTATTTATTTACCAAACCCCATTATTGTATGGCCTGTTTTTAATTACTTATCTACAGGCTACACAAGCATGGGTAGGCAGATGTAAAGGGTTAATTAATTCTCTTCGCCTGTTAAGGCAAAGCACATTAATTATCTGTTTTTGGCAAACATTGTAAAGATTACTAAAATTACCCTAAAGGGCTATTTTTTTACACGAACCCGTGAGTTTATTACACGAAACCTGAAGTTTTTATAGGGAGAAAAAAGGGCTCAGTTTTTTTAATGCGGGAAGTAAATTCGACTCTTTTTTTATTTAACTTGCATTAAAATCATTCCAATATCATATTAATATATCATGAATTTAAAATGTGTTGTCATTGATGACGAACAGCATGCGATTGAGGTACTTACGGACCATATAGCAGAGATGCCGGGCTTAACGGTTTTTAAAACTTTTACAAGTCCAGTTCAAGCTTTAACTGAAATTAGTATCGACGATGAGATTGATCTTCTCTTCATGGATATTGATATGCCTGGAATTAACGGATTAGAGCTCGCTAAAAACATTAGGGAAAAAGCCAAATATTTGGTTTTCACAACGGCTCATCCTGATTATGCTTTGCAGGCATTTGATGTTCAATCAGATCAATATTTACTTAAGCCAATTTCATTTGCGAAGTTTGCTTTAGGAATTGATAGAATTTTGAAGAAGGAAGCAAATAATGCCAAGGCTGCTTCAAAAGATGCTGATCAAGTGGCTGCCCTCTATATCAAAGGCGACCATAAATATGCTTTTTCAAATATTGCTATTGATGAAATACTTTATATCAAAGCACTTCAAAATTATATACAGATCATAACCAAAGCTGAAACTCATACCACCTACCTTACCTTAAAGGAAATTGAAAAGGCTTTAGAAAACCACGCTTTTATTCGAGTTAATAAATCGAATATCGTTGCTAAAACTGCTATCAAAAAGGTAGATGGAAATATTATCCGTCTTGTTAATAATGAAATGATCCAAATTGGCGAAGGCTATAAAGAAGCTTTCTTCGCCTATGTACAAAGCAGCTTACTGAAATCTAATAGAAGTCAATAATTACTTTCTAAAAATATCAAAAGTTAAAAGAACAGTTTTTGCAGTGGCAGTAGAAGGATCTGTTTGAAAACCGTTTTGATCTTTAACGTTTTTGTAAACGAAAACTGTTTTTTTTGCTAATTTGATTGTGTCTTGAGCTTTCATAATATTATGTTTTAACAATGATTAATTACTTTCTGAAGATATCAAAAGTTAATAGAACAGTTTTAGCGGTTGCAGTAGAAGGATCTGTTTGAAAACCATTTTGATCTTTAACGTTTTTGTAAACGAAAACTGTTTTTTTTGCTAATTTGATTGTGTCTTGAGCTTTCATAATATTATATTTTAATGTTGATTAATTGTTGCTGTTATTAATTTCTGTAAAGGTGCAACACTTAAACGCTCAAGTATATTTTTTTACATCAAACACCGATTTTAGAAGATAAAAGCCCTAATTTAATAGATAATACGATAAAAAAATGAGTTTTTTAAATATAATTAACCTCTTCAAAAAGTACCAAATCCATTTAATTGCCTGGGGCTCCTACATTATTTATGAGGTTTTTATAACAGGAATTATAAACAAGAGATTTGGTCAACCCGCTTCTTATATTATCGTATACTTCTTTAACATCACTCTGTTTTATTTTCATGCCCATTACTTTAAAAAATCAATAGATTCTCACTCGAACACCATCAAATTTTTTAAAATACTGATTTTGATTGTGTCCGAAATGTCGTTATATACTTTAGGTGTATTCTGTTTT
This sequence comes from Pedobacter sp., assembly GCA_004210715.1. Lineage (GTDB taxonomy): Bacteria > Bacteroidota > Bacteroidia > Sphingobacteriales > Sphingobacteriaceae > Pedobacter. The sequence goes on along the minus strand of SEDB01000205.1, from coordinate 1,457 downwards.
AGATATCTATTTAATGCATTAAACTTAGCTGACTATCGAGATATAATATTTGATCAAGAGTTTGTTGTAAGTTGTATATGGCGATCACTATATTTCATTGGTTTTGCAACTGGTTATGTTTATATCTTAAAATCTTTTGAAGATAGGAAAAAAGTAGAGGCATTAGAACGTCAAAGTCTTGTTACTCAAATAGAAAAGCAAGCACTGGAGAATGATTTGGTGCAATCGCAGAATAACTTTCTTCGAAGTCAAATTAACCCGCATTTTTTATTTAACACCTTAAATTTCATCTACAATGATGCCCGTAAAAAAGCCCCTATGGCAGCTGATGCGATCATGAATTTAGCTGAAATGATGCGATATGCACTAAAAAGACCAGAGGCATCAGAAATGGTCCCCTTAAGTGAAGAAGTGGAACAAATAGAACACTTAATCAACCTGCATCAATTGCGTACGGCAAATACGCTAAACCTGAAATTGGAGGTAGAAGGAGACTTATTTGGCTTACGATTTCCACCACTTATTTTGTTAACACTTATAGAAAACATTTTTAAGCATGGAAATGTAACACACTCTACCCAAACGGCGCTTATTAAAATAGAATACGATAACAATAACCTAAACATCAGCACCATCAATATGGTTAATGATGTAAAAGGCAAACAACATGAAAGCCATCATGTGGGAATTGATAATATCAATAAACGATTGGCCAACTTTTACAAAGACGACTATATATTCAGGTATTACAAAGATCCGTTAAACAGATATATTACAGAAATTGATGTTCCGGTAGTGAATCCAATGGCCAGGTTGAATATTAACCAATAGCTTTTTTTCGCTGCATGTCTTTCAGCAAAAAGTAATACATTACCATTTCATTTGTACGTTGGTTACTACTGAACAATCGGTTAACGTACATATGCATTAAATCTGTAAAGAGTTTTACTCTTCTAGTTCCATCAACTTGCATCAAGATTGCTATAAATGAGCGTTTGAATGATTCAGAGCTTTCATTTGACTCGTTTTCTGATAAATCTGGCAGACTTCGGTAAGCCTGATATTGCTGATTGAGTTTCTTAAAATCGGCAGCGTCTAAATGATGTTCTTCATTGAACGAATCAGACATTAATTTAATGATTTTGATTAATGCTGCAGAATCAAAAACTTCCGCTTTTCTCAATTCCTCCACAATTACAGAACAAAATTTATATTTATCAAAAACACTTGTCTCATTTTGAAGCAATGAGATCACAAACTTACTATCTACAGAAAAATGATCTTCTACTTTAGAAATAAGGTCTACTCCATAGCGTTCAAGTTCCCGTTTATATGTTTTTAGCTGAAGATCTGAAACCATACCACTATCAATATATTCTTTCAAATAATCGCTAAAAGCAGCGGTTAATTTATACCCATTTTCAAAATTTCTTAAGCGCACCCTAAATCTCAGGTGA
>SEDB01000015.1 GCA_004210715.1 Pedobacter sp. | reverse complement strand
CTTAACCCAGGCGTTTTTACTTTTCAAAATAAGACATGGTTGCTTATTCGCGTAGCGGAAAGACCACAACAAAAAGATGGTGTTATATCGTTTCCGATTTTAAAAGGCGATGGCATTGAAATTATCGAAATTAAAGAAGATGATCCTGATTTGGTTGCCGATGACCCTCGTGTAATCAATTATAAAGGTGCCGATTACCTGACCACGCTTTCGCATTTACGTTTGGTTTGTAGTGATGATGGTATCAGTTTTTATCAACCTGAAGGTTATCCTTTACTGCAAGGAGAAGGTCCTGCTGAAGCTTTTGGAATTGAAGATTGCCGCGTTGCTTTAATTGATGATACCTATTATTTAACTTTTACTGCCGTTTCGGAAAATGGTGTGGGCGTAGGGATGCGCACCACTAAAGACTGGAAAACTTTTGAAAAACATGGGATGATTATTCCGCCACACAACAAGGACTGTGCTGTTTTTGAAGAAAAAATCAATGGAAAATTCTATACGCTTCATCGCCCGAGCAGTGTTGATTTAGGTGGTAATTATATTTGGTTGGCTGAATCGCCTGATGGTATCCACTGGGGAAATCATAAATGCATTATTAAAACCCGAAAAAATAACTGGGATAGTAAACGTGTTGGCGCTGGTGCTGCCCCGATTAAAACCGGCAAAGGCTGGCTGGAGATTTATCATGGTGCCAATGCCGAACATCAATACTGTTTAGGCGCATTTCTAATGGATTTAAATGATCCATCTAAAGTAATCGCTCAAACTAATGAGCCTATTATGCGCCCAATTGCAGAATATGAAATGTGCGGTTTCTTTGGTCAGGTGGTGTTTACCAATGGCCACACCATTAACGGCGATGAACTGACCATTTATTATGGGGCTGCAGATGAATTTGTTTGCGCTGCCAAATTCTCCATTCAAGATATTTTATCGCAACTAGAATATAACCATGCTGACTAAACTTAAATCAGAAATTACGCACTTCAAAAACCAGTCGTATAATTTCAGGGTACTTACCCTAACCAACTTAATTTACAGTATTGTACTTCCTGTAATCGATATTTTTGTGGCTGCATACGTAATGCGGAGCTCTAACGATCCTGTTAAAGTTGTCATTTATCAGTTAACCATCTACACCGGAATTCCAATTACCTTTTTCTTAAATGGCTATTTGCTCAGTAAATTTTCCATTAAAACCTTGTATTCGCTTGGTATGCTATTAAGTGGCGTTTCCATGATGGTCATGATGTCTTTAACCACTTTGGATAATACTGGAATCGGTGTTGCAGGTTTAATTATGGGCATGTCTTTCGGTTTTTATTGGGCAAACCGTGATTTTTTAGCATTAGCGATTACAAACGATGAAAACCGAAATTATTACTACGGATTGGAAACCTTTTTCTATACCATTATTGCGGTTGTTATTCCGGTATTAATCGGCTGGTTTATCGAATTCAATGCCGCAACCGGTGGGGCACATTTGGCATACAAAATTGTAACTGGGATGGTTTTCGTGATTACGATTTTAGCCTCTATCATGTGTTTTAGAGGGGATTTTCAAAATCCAACAGAAAAAAAATTCGTTTATTTTAAATTCGATCCCTATTGGTATAAATTATTGCGGTTGGCCACATTAAAAGGCTTGGTTCAAGGCTTTCTAGTTACCGCACCTGCGATGTTAATTATGCTTTTAGTGGGTAAAGAAGGTGCGCTGGGAACGGCACAATCCATTGGTGCTATCATCGCAGCTATTGCCATGTACATCATCGGAAGGAATACTTCAGCGAAGCACCGGTTATATATTTTTGGAACCGGGTTAGTGGCCTATTATTTCTCAGTGGAAGTTGCCTTGCGTTACGCCATTGTTATAGTGGCGATATTACAACTGGCTTCTTATTGGGTAGCCAAAGGCATTATTAAGCAAGGCAAAATCGAAAATATAGAAGCAGCACCAATCATTAGCAACGAAGCACCGGCGGTAGTAGCACCTGTGTAGGCTTGTCATCCTGAGCGCAGCGAAGGATCCCCAAGCTATGGAAATTAAACTTTAATAAAACCACAAGCCAGAAGAAAGTCTGTAGTATATTTATTTGAATGCTAATAGCTTACAGATTCTTCGCTACACTCAGAATGACAAAAATATCTTTCAGAACAATAAAATCAATTATGAAATTTAAAAAAATACTTTTATCCTCCTTATTTATACTTATTGCTTGTTTTTCTCAGGCCCAGGTTAAACAACTCAAGCTTAGCAGGGTAGAAGAGATGGCAAATTTGCCTAATCCTTTAAAAATTATAGATTGGAAATTGATGGCGCAAAACTTCGATAAAACCGTTTATGACTTCAATGCCAAAGGCGAATATTGGCCAATGATTTGGATGGACAGCACCCGCAAAAATTTCGATCAGCCAGTGATGGGGATTTATACTGCTGTTGGCGACGTTCGCCAGGGCAAAAATAACAAAGGCATGTTTCATGAAGCTTTAGCCAACATGGGTGCCGTGATGGGCGCAAGCTTAATTGGAATCGACAAGAGCAAACAGAATGGGGTAAACTATGCCGCAATGCTGAAGAATTATTTCAATCGTGATACCAAATGGAATATCATGATGAATAATACCGCTCCCGAAGTTGCACTTTTGGGTGGCGGTTATGGCAGAGATTGGTGGTATGATGTTTATCCAAATGTGTTGTTTTATGCCGTTTGCGAGCAATATCCAGATGAAAAGGATTTCGATTGGATGGCAAAAAGCATTGCAGAGAAATTCTACCAGGCTGATTCTATACTGAAAGGTGATTACAACTATTCGTATTTTGATTATGCAGCCATGAAGCCAATGAAAAACCAGATTTGTGCACAACAAGATGCGGCAGCTGGTCATGCTTGGGTATTGTACGCTGCTTACAAAAAGTTTGGCGATAAGCGTTATCTTAAAGGTGCAATTAGTGCAATGACAGCCTTGGAAAATAATAAAATTAATCCTACTTACGAATTACTGATGCCCTTTGGTGCTTATTTAGCCGCAAGAATGAATGTAGAGCAAGGAACAAATTTCGATGTGCAAAAATTACTCGGATGGACTTTTGATGGAACAGCCGTTTGCCGTGAAGGTTGGGGTGTTTTAACAGGAAAATGGAATGGCTATGATATTTCAGGAGTTGTTGGAAGTACAGTAGATCATGGCGGTTATGGCTTTTTAATGAACACTTTTGATGCTGCCTGGCCTTTGATTCCAACGGTACGATATGATCCTGCTTATTCCAATGCGATTGGAAAATGGATGTTGAATGCGGTAAATGCTTCTCGTTTTTTCTACCCTCAATATATGCCTGCCGACAGACAAACCATACCGCAACATGCAGCAGTTACCAAAGGTGTGATTGCTTATGAAGGCTTTGCCAAAAGCTCAACTTTTGATACCCTTTACATGGATAAAAAATCACCTGTAGCACAAGGCGATGGACCAAAATGGGTGCCAGGAAAAAACCCTGATGTTTCTCAGTTTAGCGTTTATGGCAGTGGCCATGTGGGCATTTTTGGTGCGATTGTAGAAAAAACCAATATCGAAGGTATTTTGAAACTTGATGTTCTCGCAACCGATTTCTACAAAAATAAAGCTTACCCAACTTATTTGATTTATAACCCTTATGCAAAAGTTAAAACGGTTGTTTACAAAGTAAAAGGAACCAAAAAGGTTGATCTTTATGACGCTGTTGCCCAAAGGGTTATTGCTAAAAACGTGGCAGCCAAAAGCAATGTTTCTATTGCTGGCAATCATTCAGTTTTAGTTGTAGAAGTACCTGCCGGAAGCAAATTAACAACAGCTAATAAAAAACTAATTGCAAATGGAATTGTGATAGATTATATGAAGAAATAGGTATCTACTTATGCTCGTGAATTAGTGGGAAGCACTGCCGAAAGGTAGTGCTTTTTTTATGCATTCGTTTTGAAGCTATCCGATGTTTCTAAACCCAATTGTAGCGGCAGCCCCTAGTTTTTCACGAAGGCTATAGCGGATAGTGGGACTACTGCAGCCACAAATTACTGCACCATCATTTTCAAATTAATAACCTGAGCTCGTGGTAATTTATTCTCTTCGCATTCAATTATGAATGGCATTAATCTATTTATGGAATGATTTAACATCAGCGAAAGTTAAGGGCTTTAAAGCTGCATACTCATCAATTCTTGAATCATGATCGAAACCTAATTTCTGATCGGCTAAATAAGTGTAAATGATACCATCTTTAGTGATCCTGGTAGTTTCTATGCCATTTAATGAATTGTTTTTAGAAAGATCAAAAGACTTGTCAGATTCAGGAAGAACGGTTAATAATTCATTCATTCCCGCTACTGCATCGTTCATTTTATCAGCCTGTGTGCCCACATAAGCAATCATCGTATTTTCTTTTTCTTTGCTATTTGGCGAAGAATAAACTGCAAATGTAGAATAAGCCAAAGCTTTAGATTCGCGAATGGTTTGGAATACGATTGAACCCATACCACCACCAAAATAATTATTGAATAAGCCAATTTTAGCTGCGTTTGTTGGATCATATAACCCAGAGTTGCGTACCCAACGAATTTCGGCCTGAACCATATCGTAATCAGCAAAGTAAACTTTGTTAGAATCAGTTTTGGTGTAAACAAATTTCTTCATTGGTGCAGAAGGTGTAAATTCCTTAGCCAAAGCGTGAACTTTTGTAATGTCAGAAGAGAATGCGTCTAAATTCTTAGGGCCAAAATAAGTGATTGTGTGCTTGTAATTCGTTAAGTTGTGCAACAAATAAATCAAATCAGATGATTTCATGTTTTTGATTTCATCATTCGTTAATCCATAATTGAAAGGATTATCCGATCCGTATTGAGCATAACTCATTAACCCCCCTAAAATCTGCAGAATATTTATCAGTGCTTAAAAAAGTTAAATATTGTGAAGCGTAAGGCAACAATTTGTAGTTATATGAGCCCATGTCGAAACGGTAACTCATGCGGAAAATTCCGTTTTCAGTATTTTGAACGGTAATCACATCTGCAATACCAGCTTTACCAAAATTTAGATCTTTTTTATAGTCTAAAAATTTAGGTGCGATAGGTTTTACAGGTGTGCTAATGATGTTTTTGGAAAAAGGAGAAACTTCATTCGCATTGGTTTTAACAGCGGTAATAGCTGGTTTTTCAACTTTTAGAATGCTTTTATCCTCACCTTTGTGTTTTAAAATGGATACGTAGTTGTTAACGAAAAATTGATTTGCAAAATCTACGATCTCTTTCTTCGTTACTTTAGCCATTGCATCAGTTGCAGCCAATGTTTTATCCCATTCAGTACCACGATTTTGAATGAAAGCATTCATAGTAGCATCAGCACGCACATCATTATTGTCATATCCTTGAAGTTCTGCTAACTTAATATTTGATACAGTAGCTTTGATCAGGCTTTCATCAAAGTCGCCTTTTTTAAGTAATTCAACTTGCTCTAACAAGAGTTTCTGTGCTTCTTCTAAACTCTGACCAGCTTTTGGAGATCCTGATAAAATGAAAACACCATAATCTTTCATCGAGTTGTAACCAGCACCAGCCCTTAACATTTTTTGCTGCTTATTGATGTTGATGTCCATCAAGCCCGCTTTGCCATTCGATAAAATACTACCAATTAAATCAAGCAATAAACTTTGACGCGTATTTTGAGCATAACCACGATAAGCGACGTATAAACTTTCCGCACTAGGGCCATAGATATCAAATTTTTGAATTTGAGTTAAAGGTTTCTCTGGAGCAGGGTTGTAAAGCGATAATGGTTTTGAAACCATGTAAGAGAAATTCTTATCAATTTTTTTGATCAAATCATCATAATTAATATCTCCTGACATGATTAATGCCATGTTATTTGGTACATAATATTTGTTATAATATTTTCTGATTTCGACTAACGAAGGATTTTTCAGATGTTCGATTGTACCAATGGTAGTTTGTTGTCCGTAGTTATGGGTTGGGAATAATGAATAAAGCATTTTCTCATACATTTTACGGCCATCGTTATCCATACCAATGTTTTTCTCTTCATAAACTGCTTCTAACTCTGTATGAAAAATACGAAACACAGGAGCACGAAAACGTTCCGCCTGAAGGATTAAAAAACGATCTATGTTATTTGATGGAAGGTCTTCGTCATAAACAGTTTCTTCAACTGAAGTGTGTGCATTGGTAGAATTACTTCCAATCGATTTCATCATTTTATCATATTCATTTGCGATAGAATATTCAGATGCTTCACCAGAAACTTTATCAATTTCTTTATAAATTTCTTTACGTTTAGCTGGATCGGTAGTTTTGTTATATGTTTCATAAAGTGCCTCAACTTTATCCAAAAGAGGTTTCTCTTTCGCATAATTAAGTGTTCCGAATTTATCGGTACCCTTAAATAGAAGGTGCTCTAAGTAGTGGGCCAAGCCAGTATTGGTTCTTGGATCGGTATTACTTCCAGCTCAGCGCTTGCTGTTTTCCATTGGTAAGTTGTTTGGGCTTTAACCGCAGAACTTGCAACAAGAAAACAAGCTAATGTAAATAGTTTGATTTTCATTTATTCGATTTGGTTTATGATTTTGATTGGAGCATTTGGTTACTGTAAACCAATTACAGCAGTCAGTTAATAAGTTATTTATCCAAATATATACGGTTTCAATGATTGAATGAAATGCTTTGCAAAATTTCTAACTAATCATGTAGGACTAAATCATTTTAGCATATAAAACTATGCGTTATTGTGCCTTGATTTTATATTCTGTATTTTTACCACCATGACAAAGCATAAGGCAAGACCAAATATTTTAGTTGTAAATGATGATGGAATTACAGCAATAGGAATCAAAAACCTAATGGAAGTAATGCAGGAAATAGGAAATGTAGTAGTTGTTGCTCCCGATAGTCCGCAAAGCGGGATGGGGCATGCGATTACAATTGGTAAGCCGATTCGTTTTGATAAAGTTGAGCTTTATGAAGGCGTAGAGATGTACAAATGCAGCGGCACACCAGTTGATTGTGTAAAACTTGGCGTAAATAAGATATTTAAAGGCAAAAAACCAGATTTATGTGTTTCAGGGATTAATCATGGTTTAAATAATTCAATCAATGTTTTGTATTCTGGTACTATGTCTGCTGCGGTAGAAGGGGCTATTGAAAAAATACCTTCAGTTGGTTTTTCAATGGATGATTTTGCCGCAGATGCTGATTTTAGTCATACCAAAAAGTTCATCAAAGATATTTGCCTGCAAGTTTTAGAAAATGGCTTGCCAGAAGGCGTATTGCTCAACGTGAATTTCCCAAAGGGAAATCAATTGAAAGGCGTAAAAATTTGCCGACAAGCAAACGCTAAATGGATGGAGGAATTTGAAGAACGTATTGATCCTTACAAACGCCCATATTATTGGTTGACTGGCGTATTTGAAAACTTTGATAAAGGAGAAGATACTGATGTTTGGGCTTTAGAGCATGGTTATGTTTCTGTTGTTCCGGTACAGTTTGATTTAACTGCACACCATGCCATTCAAACTTTAAATGGCTGGAATTTTATTGGAGGGAATACATCGAAATATGATGAAGGAAAGACGACCATTTCTGCACCTGATGGCATCAACCTAGGTTAGTTTTTAGCAAAATGAACGAAAAGCTTAGAAAGTTAAATGATTCTGTTTGGATCGGATTGGGTATTGGATTAATAATTCCTGCAATTTTATGCGGGTTAGCCTGGTATATTATCCACCATGTGGCCTCTTTGGCAAAAGCCGATTTACTTTACATTGGAGGAATAGCAGTTAATGCTTATGTGATGCAGCACTTCTTTAAATACAATAAATTAAATATTGGGAGAGGAATTTTGGCTGCAACTTTTTTGTGTGCCTTTATTTTTTTCGGATATAAAGTTTTTTAACAGATATAACCGTTATTGCAAGGCACGAAGCAATCTCAAGTACATCGGCTTAAGATTGCTTCGTGCCTCGCAATGACGATAAGTGATATACCAAATGAAATACTACCTCGTAGCCGGAGAAGCCTCAGGCGATTTACATGGCGCTAACTTAATGAAGGCTTTAAAGCTGGAAGATAATGAAACTGTGTTTCGTTACTTTGGTGGCGATAAAATGCAGGCTGAAGGCGGCGATTTGGTAAAGCATTATGCCGATATGGCTTTCATGGGTTTTACAGAAGTAGTATTGAATTTACGAACAATCTTCAAAAATTTAAAAAAGTGTAAAGAAGATATTTTAAGCTGGGCTCCAGATGTTTTAATTCTAATTGATTTTCCGGGCTTTAATTTAAAAATTGCTGAATTTGCCAAAGAACATAACATTAAGGTATGTTATTACATTTCTCCAAAAATCTGGGCCTGGAACCAAAAACGTGTACTCAAAATCAAAAAGGTTGTCGATCACATGTTCTGTATCCTGCCATTCGAGGTAGATTTTTACAAAGAATGGGGAATGCATGTAGACTATGTAGGTAATCCGCTTTTAGATGAGCAAGCCGCTTTTTTTCCTGATTTAGATTTTATCTCCAATAACGCCCTGACAAATCAAAAAATAATTGCTTTGTTGCCTGGTAGCAGAAAGCAAGAAATAGAAAGGTTGTTGCCCGTAATGCTTAGTATTACCGATCAATTTCCAGATTATCAGTTTGCCATTGCGGCAGCCCCAACTTTTGATGAAAGTTATTACCATCAATTTATAGGAGATAAAAAGATAAGCCTGTTATTTAACAATACTTATAACTTACTACACCACGCACATACTGCAATTGTTGCTTCAGGTACTGCTACGCTAGAAACTGCATTATTTAAAGTTCCTCAAGTAGTAGTTTATCGGGGTGGTACAATATCTATTGCCATTGCCCGAATGTTGGTAAAGATTAAATTTATCTCTTTAGTTAATTTAATCGTAAATAAAAAGATTGTAACCGAACTCATTCAAGAGGATTGCAATACCAAAAAAGTGACAGATGAACTTCAAAAAATCGTTGAAGGAGCGGGCAGAATCACCATGCTTAAAAACTATGATGAACTGTTACTTTTGATGGGTAAACCAGGTGCTTCAGAGAAAACGGCAAAGCTTATTTATCAATACTCATCAACGAAATAATCTTTAAAAACGAAAATTTTTAATTTTTTTTAAAACAAATGTTTCGTTTCAGCGTTACTAAATCGTTTTGCGTAAATACTTATCGTCCCTAATTAATTTTCCCGCCCTCATTAATTAAAGCGAATTAGTAGACGCAAAGCGTAACTAATTATAAACTAAACTAATGAGTGCCAATGAAAATCATTCTACTCAGGATCACGGGATTCCTATGCCTGTTCCTAATTTCGAGCCCCCAGTTGTTTGCTAAATCGATGAAAGAAACTAAGAGTTTCAGTCATTATTACTTTCAGCAAGACACTACAAAAAGAGACACCACCAAAAAAGTTCCTGTTGCTAAACCAGCTGATTCTGTAAAGGTTCCGGTAAATCCTTTGGGTGGCGCAAGTCCGGTGCAAGCAGCACCACCAACTGATGGTCCTGCGACTGCACCCGCGAACGCAGCCGCACAAAAAACAATTACCGGTATAGTTTTAGACGAGAAAAAAATCGGATTACCTGGAGTTGGAATTAAGATTCAGGGTAAAACTGGAGGTGCAGTAACACAGGAAAATGGTAAGTTTAGCATAACCGTAACAGCACCAACTGATGTGTTGGTTTTCAGCTACATCGGCTATCAATCTAAAACTATTCCTGCTGGCAATGGCGCTGCCCCATTAACCATTAATCTTGCGCCTTCAGGTGCACAGAATTTAAGTGATGTTGTTGTGGTTGGATATGGTACAATGAAATCTAAAGAGGTTACTTCGGCAGTAGCTCACGTAGATACAGCCCAGTTTCGGCAGAGTGGCGCTCGAAGTCCACTTGATTTGATTCAAGGTAAAGTTGCTGGTTTGAATATTACCCGGGCGGGGAGTTCGAATCCAAACTCAGGACCAAGTGTTCAGCTCCGTGGAGTGGTTTCGGTAGCGGGAAGTGCAAGTCCGCTTTATGTAATTGACGGTATTCCCGGAGGTAATCCTGATTTGCTTCAACAAGATGATATTTTATCAGTTGATGTGTTAAAAGATGGATCTGGGGCTGCTATTTATGGTACCAGTGCAAACGCAGGTGTAATTTTAATTACAACAAAAAAGGGCAAACCAGGGCCTCCCACATTTAATTACTCCAGCTACATCCGTAAAGAATTTATTCAAAACAGATTAGATTTCTTATCAGCAGAAGAATTTAGAGCAAAAATCAATTCAGGTGAGATTACTGCTCGTGATTACGGTGCTAGTGAAGACTTATATGGTTCACTGATTAACCGCGATAATTTATCGCAAAATCATAATCTTGCGCTATCTGGCGGTACTGATAAAACGAGCTATCGTGCAAGTTTAAACTACCGCGATTTACAAGGTATTGCGTTGGAAAACGGAAGAAAAGAATACACAGGTAGATTGAATATCAATCAAAAAGGCTTTGATGATAAATTGAACATTCAATTGAATTTAGCGACCAACGTAAATAATGCGAATTTGCTATCCAATGGAGCAACATCAGAGTTTTTTAATAACGAATTAAACAGAAGTGGTTGGGAAGAAGAGTTAGGTAAAAATCCAACTAAGCCTATTTATAATCCAGATGGTTCATACTACTACGATAATCAAAGTACAAATCAATATGCCAGATTATTTAATAATACAAGTTATCGCAAGCAGCAAACAACATCAGCAGATTTAAAAGCTGATTTTGACATTACCAAAGGGTTAAAAGCAAGTGTTTTCGGATCTATGCAGCGTGACAGTTACTTAGATGGTGGATATGCAACTTTAGCAAGTGAAGATTCTTTTGAGAATAGTGATTACCCTAGCGGCGGCTATGCCTTTAAAAATAACTTCCTTTCTCAAGCTTATGCTTTTGAACCTACTTTACAATATAATACAGTTGTTGCAGATAAACATTCTTTTACAGCATTGGCAGGTTATAGTTATCGTTATAATATAGAAGAAGGTGCAAGGATGAGTACTCGCGGTTTTCTAAATGATCAGTTTAATGAAGATAACATGGGTGTTGGACAGGCATTAGCGGATGGAAAAGCATCGATGGGAAGTTACAAAAACGACAACACGCTAATTGCATTTTTCGGAAGAGTGAACTATGCGTTCGACAATAAATATTTGGTGCAACTAATTTTAAGACGTGAGGGTTCTTCCCGTTTCGGTGATAATAACAAATGGGGTAATTTTCCAGCAGTTTCATTAGGTTGGAATGTTACCGAAGAAAAATTCATGGAGAACGTAAAGTGGGTTAATTATTTGAAATTAAGAGCAGGTTATGGTGTAACTGGTAACTCTGGTTTTGCAAATAATGCATCAAGGGTAACATTGGGTCCGGGTGGAAAATATTTATATCCCGATGGCAGTTACCGCGAAACTTATGGGCCAACACGTAACCCAAATCCATTTTTGAAATGGGAATCGAAACGTGAAACAAACATCGGTGCAGATTTTACTTTGTTCAATAGCAAATTAACAGGTTCATTAGACTTGTTTGATAGAACAACTAAGGATTTGTTAGATCTTTACACTACGCCTCAACCGCCATATATCCAAAGTCAGATTTATGCCAACGTAGGTAATATTTCTTCAAGAGGTATCGAACTTGCTTTAAGTTATCAGGCAATCAAAACCAAAGATTTTACTTTTAGCATGGACTTTACAGGAAGTACCATTAAAAATACTTTGAATTCTTATTCGAATGATGTTTTTGCAGTTAAGTTTAAAACATTTGGTGGTATTGGTGGTGCCGGAGATTTAGGTGATGCCATTACCACTTACGAAGGGGAAGATGTTGGTATCTTTTATGGAAAACGTTTCGCTGGCTTTGATGCTGACGGAAAATGGCTTTTCTTTAATAGAAACGGACAAGCTGTTCGAAATGATCAGATAAACAACTCGAAAGATAAAAACCTAACGGATCTTGCTCCACTTGGAAATGCAATACCTAAATATTACGCTTCATATACAGCGAATTTTACTTATAAAAACTTCGATTTCAGGGTTTTCTTAAGAGGTAAGTTTGATTACAAAATTTTGAATACTACAGCATTAACTTACGGTAATCCATTTGTTACGGGTTCAAACTATTTGAGAGATGCTTTTGGAAAGTACAATGAAATCAACGATACTTTTATGTATTCAGACTATTACCTGGAAAATGGTACCAACGTTAAAATTGATGAGGTAACCTTAGGTTATAACTTTAAGTTAAAAACGAAGTTTATCCGTAATTTGAGGGTGTACGCTACAGGACAAAATTTAGCTACAATAACTGGTTACTCAGGTAATGATCCTGATTTCGTACAAGATACTGGCTTAGGTCCGGGTATTGATAGTCGTGGTGCTTATCCAAGTACAAGATCATTCCTTTTTGGTGTTAACGTAGGCTTTTAAAATATAGAAAAATGAAAAATAAATCAATCATATACACAGCCCTTGCATTAGTGGTAGGTATGGGTTCTGCCTGCACTAAGCTAGATGAAAATGCATACGATGTTATCCCGGCTGATAAATTTTACTCTAATAAAAACGAAGTTGTATCTGCTGTTTTAAGGCCATATACTCATGCGAATGCCTGGGTTACGCCTTCACAACAAGATGGATGGTGGCGATTGGCCGAACTCTCAGGAGATCAGTTGGCCTGGCCAACAAAAGGGCCACATGGTGAAGATGGTGGTAAATGGAAAAGATTGCATTATCACACCTGGACGGTTGATGAAGGTGGTATTAATAATGCATGGTCGCTAATGTATGGTGGAGTTGGTTTTTGTAATGATGCCATTGGGAACATCGAAAAGCGTGATATTGCACAAATGGGTATTACTCAACAGGAAAAGAATGGCTATGTTGCAGAACTAAAATTACTTAGGGCATTTCATTATTTAAAATTGATGGATTTGTTTGGGAATATTCCAATAGCTACAGATCTGGTTGATCCATCAAACCCGGTATTGCCTAATACTACTGCAAGGAAAGATGTTTTCACCTTTATTGAAAAGGAGATTAAAGATAATATCAATAACGTACCTAAGTTGGCAAAATCACAACTTGGAAGAATGAGCCAGGCGAGTGGTTATGCCATGTTGGTGGAGCTATATCTGAATGCGGAAATATGGTCGGGTACGCAGCGTTGGGATGATTGCATTGCTGCAGCTGATAAATTAATTAACAATGAAGCTGGTGGTCAAAACGGTAATATGGCTCTTGATCCAAACATTATAGATCAATTTAAAAATACCAATGATCAATCCAAAGAAGTTATTTTTTCAATCGCTTACGATTTTACAAGAGCTAAATTTGAACCATCGTGGACAGGTGAGTTTTATCATTTTGCACAACGTGATATTTATGGTGGCGGCAGGAATGGTAACGATGGTATTGTTTTAATTCCAGGAGTTTATGAAAAATTTGAAGCTGATGATTTGCGTAAGACAAGCTGGCTATTGTTTGGCCCACAGAAAAAATTCTCTGATGGATCTGATGTTCAAGGTACTGTAGAATACGCGGGCAAACCACTTGTATTTGTTGATAACATTCAAAGAAATTCTAAAAACTCTACCGTTAGCAATATGAGTGAAGGAGAGGAAAATAGTGGTGTTCGTTTCAATAAATACAAACTCGGTAATTCCATACCAGGAATTGTAAATGGCGCTAGGGTAGAACCAGATCCGAATTATAACAATACCGACTGGAACGTTTATCGACTTACCTGGATCTATTTTGCAAAGGCGGAAGCCATTATGCGTAAAAATGGTGGTACAGCCAATGCAGATGCCGTTAAACTCATCAATGATTGTAAATCTAGAGCCTATACTCCGGCAGCTTGGGTCAACAAAGCTTACACTGCAACTAGCCTAACTCTTGATGAGCTGTTGGCAGAACGTGGTAGAGAATTTATATTTGAAGGATTTAGAAGGGATGATTTGATTAGATTCGGAAAGCTTACAACAGGAAGCTGGTGGGATCACACTCCATCATCTTCATTTAAAACATTATATCCTATTCCGCAAAGGCAAAGAGATTTGAATGTTAAACTCCTTCAAAATCCAGGTTATTAAAAAAACACAAAAGGCACTTCACAGTGCCTTTTGTGTTTTTAACAAAAATTAACACCCAAACCAATTACATTTGCTTCGTACAAGCTAAATCGATTAATTTTTCAAAAAATTATTAATCATTAAACTTTATATTAGCAAAAATTCAAAAATCATTATAATTCATCTCGTTTTTTGAATAACCAACAATTTGAACGCCCAATAATGAAAACCCTTTCCATAAAAGATATTGCTGTAAAGGCAGGTGTATCTATCACAACTGTTTCATTTATCATCAACGGTAAAGCAAAAGAGAAATCGATTAGTGAAGCTGTAATCAAAAAAGTAGAAAAAATTATAAAGGAAAGCGGTTATAAGCCCAACCAGATTGCCAGAAGTTTACGCACAGGGAATTCAAATATTATTGGGTTAATTATTGAGGATATTTCAAACTCATTCTTCTCTCGTATTGCCCGGTTAATAGAAGATAAAGCCTACAAAAAAGGTTATAAAATTATTTATTCGAGCACAGAGAACAATGTTGATAAAGCGAAAGAGTTGATCAATATGTTCAAATCAAGAAAAGTGGATGGTTATATCATTTCTCCAACTATGGGTATTGAAGAAGATATTCAGGTCTTGTTGGCAGATAATAAGCCTGTAATTTTGTTCGATAGGAATTTATCTGGAGTTGATACCAATTATGTTGGTGCTGATCATTTTAAGGCCTCCTATCAATCTATCGAAAGCTTTATTAAAAAGGGTAAAAAGAAAATAGCTTTGGTAACCACTGATATTGATGTAGAGCAAATTATTGAGCGTTTTGAAGGATATAAACAGGCACTTGTTGATAACAATATACCTTATGCCGAGGAATTGGTATTAAAAATTCAATTCAATCAAGATGAAGCAGAGACGATTGAAGAAATGAAAAAATTGTTCCTTTCTAAAGATATTGATGCTGTTTTGTTTGCCACAAATTATTTAGCCATAAGTGGACTAAAAACCTTAAAACAACTCAATAAGAAAGTGGGAGATGAGTTTTCAGTTATCGCTTATGATGACCATGAAATATTTGAACTACATACCCCAAGCATTTCTGCAGTACAACAACCCTTAGAAGAAATAGCAGAAACCGTAATTCAACTCATACTAAATCAACTTTCTTCAAAAAGCAAATTGGAGAATCAAAAGGTTATTATTCCGGCAAAACTGATAGAGCGCTAAACTTAGTATTCTGTAACAAAATTGTTGCTATATTGCTATTTTATAATGTTAATTATTTCTTTAATATTGAATTAGTAAAACGTTTTAGCCTGAATCGCTGAAATTGTGTTTCTAACCAATATTCAAACGACAACAATATTTTCTTTATCTGCATTTACGAAGGGACATTTGATGTGAAGTATTGGTAAAACGTTTTAACAACTTTTAACCAAATCTTTTTTTATGAGAAATATCTACCTATTTGTATGCTGCTACATCCTCAGTTTTAATGTTCAGGCGCAAGATAAACTTCCCGCTTATCCCTTAATCACACACGATACTTATTTAAGCATTTGGTCATTTGGCGATGGCTTAAATAACTCGGCTACGAAACACTGGACCGGAAAAGAACAATCACTTTTAGGAGTGGTAAAAGTAGATGGTAAATTTTATAGATTTTTAGGTGCTGAATCAAAAAACTATAAGACTATTTTATCTACGGCAGACGAAGCAAATTACCAAGCGAATTACACTTTCAAAAAACCAGGAGATGAATGGAGCAATTCAAGTTTTGATGATCGCTCATGGAAAACCGGTACAGCTCCATTTGGCGATGATGATCAAGCCAAAACAAAATGGAACACAGATGAGATCTACTATCGTAGAAAATTTACAACTAATCAAACTTCTACAGCAAAGAAATACTTAAAATTAAATCATGATGATGATATTATTGTTTATCTAAACGGTAAAACGATTTATGAAAAAAATGGATGGGTGCATGAGTATATCTATATTCCAATTGAAGATGGTGTTTTAAAAAATGGTGAAAATATTTTAGCCATCAACTGTAAGAATACTGCAGGTGGCAGGCATCTTGATGCGGGAATTGTAGAAGAAATTCCAAATGGATCAAAAGTAATAAAGGCAACACAAACCAATGTTGCTGTAGAGGCCACTAATACCATATACGATTTTAAATGTGGTGGTGTAAATCTGAAGGTTACCTTCACTTCACCACTATTATTAAATGATATAAAACTTACTGCAAGACCAATTAGCTATATCAGTTATGCTGTAAAATCTGCTGATGGCAAGGCCCATAAGGTTGATGTTTATTTTAGTGCATCGTCAAATTTGGCTGTTAATACCCCAAATCAACCGGTTTCTGTTTGGAAAAACACCAATAACAATCTCTCTATTTTAAAAGCTGGAACCATCGAACAACCTGTGCTCAAAAAGAAAAACGATGATTTAAGAATCGACTGGGGTTATATGTATGTTGCTGTTCCAACAAAATTTGGTGCAAAACAGTATATCGGTAATCAAATTGATAATCTAAACAGTTTTAAATCATCTAAATATCCACAAGCAAGTCAGGTGTTGGATGTTAAAGCGCAGGACTTAAGTACAGTAATTCCCTTTGGAACAATTGGTGCAAAATCAGTTGAAAAATATGTGATGCTCGGTTACGACGATTTAAAATCCATAGAATATTTTGGAGATCAATTATTGCCTATATGGAGAACATCGGCATCAAGTACTTTTGAAAATCAATTGACTCAAGCCAATAGTGATTATGCAACGTTGAAAGCAAAAACAAAAGCTTTTGATGCAAAATTAGTAGCTGATGCAACAAAAGCTGGCGGTAAAGAATATGCTGATTTGTGCAGGTTTGCATACCGACAAAGTATTGCTGCCCATAAAATTGTGTACGCCCCGAATGGTGATATTTTATTCTTATCGAAAGAAAATTTTAGCGGTGGTTTTATTAATACTGTGGATGTAACCTATCCTTCGGCACCGCAATATCTGCTCTACAATCCTGAATTGTTGAAAGGAATGTTAAATGGAATTTTCTATTACTCAGAAAGTGGAAAATGGAAAAAGGATTATCCTGCACATGATATAGGTACTTATCCAATTGCAAACGGGCAGATTTACGGTGAAGATATGCCTGTTGAAGAAGCTGGCAACATGATTATTCTGGTCGGTGCTTTGGCTAAGGCAGAAGGAAATGCCCGTTATGCGGAAAAGCATTGGGTAGAAATGTCTAAATGGGCTGATTATTTATTGAGAGAGGGCTTCGATCCTGCCAATCAATTGTGTACAGATGATTTTGCTGGTCACCTGGCCCGTAATGCGAATTTGTCAGTAAAAGCAATTGTAGGTTTAGGAGTATATGCTCAGTTGGCGCAACAACTTGGTAAAAATGAAATTGCTACAAAATATAGAAGTGCTGCCTTGGATATGGTTAAAAACTGGCAGAAACTTGCTGATGCTGGCGATCATTATGCTTTAACTTTTAATGATAAAAACACCTGGAGCCAAAAATATAACCTGGTTTGGGATAAGCTTTTAAAGCTAAATCTATTTCCGAACGATGTTTACCGTAAAGAACTTAATTTTTATTTAACTAAGCAAAATACTTTTGGTTTGCCGTTGGACAGTCGTAAAGATTATACTAAATCAGATTGGATCATGTGGACCGCAACTTTATCTGATAGTCCATCAGAATTTCAAAAATTTATAAAACCCTTGCACAAATACGCGGCAGAAACTTCGGATAAAGTGCCGTTGAGTGATTGGCATGAAACCATCACGGGCAAAAAAGCAGGTTTTCAAGCAAGGAGTGTTGTTGGTGGATATTTCATCAAAATGCTGGCAGATAGCTGGGGCATCAAATAAAAACTAATCACAAAGCAACATATAAAAAAACAAGCAAATAGTAACTAATACATCTTTCTGAAAAGATAACTAACCAAGTACAAAACCAATCATTATGAACAAAAAATTTACTAGGCTCATTAAGCTATCGCTTATGACGAAGGAGAGCGCCTGCAAGTTAGGTGCACTATCCTTGGCACTTGGATTAACATTTAATGCATCGGCAGGTGCAATAAATATTAATACATCGCCAATGGCTATAAAGGAATTAAAACGCCCTTTGGCCGATATTGTAATCAGAGGTATTATTAAAGATGAAACCGGAGCGCCAATTCCCGGAGCGAGTATTAAAGTGAAAGGATCATTATTGGTTGCGGCAACAGATGTGAATGGAGCATTTAGTATCAATGTACCATCAGAATCATCAGTTTTGATTATTTCTTATGTGGGTTACGAACCGAAAAGTGTTACGGTAGGCAATCAAAAAAACATCTCTATCTCACTTGTTCCAAGCTCAAATGCTTTAGAAGAAGTTGCCGTTGTGGGTTTTGGTACACAACGTAAAGTTTCGCTTATTGGGGCACAATCTACCATCAATTCAAAAGAGTTAAAGCAACCTGTGGCCAGTGTTACTCAATCATTGGCAGGTAGAATTGCCGGTGTGGTTGGTGTACAAAGAAGTGGTGAGCCAGGCAGAAGTACAGCTGATATCTGGATTCGTGGTATTGCAACGTTTAGTGGTTCTAGTGCGCCTTTAGTATTGGTTGATGGAGTTGAACGTTCTATTTCTGCAATTGATGCCGAGGATATTGAGTCGTTTACAGTTTTGAAGGATGCATCAGGAACTGCCGTTTACGGGGTTAGAGGTGCAAATGGTGTAATCATTGTTAAAACTAAAACAGGTAAAGTAGGCAAGCCAGCTATCTTCTTCGATTATAATGAAGGCTTAAGCACTTTTGTAAGACATCCACAATCTTTAGATGGAGTTACCTATATGAACCTCGCCAATGAGGCACTTACAGGAAGAGGCCAGGCTGCAAAATATTCACAAGATTATATTAATAAAACGGCATCGGGTGTCGATCCTTTAGTTTATCCTAATGTAAATTGGATGGACGAACTATTTGATAAATATAGCAGTACTCGCAGGGCAAATTTAAATGCCAGTGGTGGTGTAGAAAATGCACAATATTACGTTTCATTAGCTTACTATAACGAAGGTGGGTTTTTGAAAACTGATGATTTAGCCCAATACAATTCTGCTTTAAATTATTCACGTTACAACTTTACGAGTAACTTAAATTTAAAATTAACCAACACAACAAAATTAGATTTAGGTATTCAGGGTTATGCTTCAACAGGTAATTACCCTGGTGAAAGTACAGAAAGTATATTTGGTTCAGCGCTGGATGTGTCTCCTGTAGAATATCCAAAAATTTATCCAGGCGGTTTAATTCCGGGTCGTTCATCAAATGGAGGTTTTCGTAATCCTTATGCCGATTTAACCAGAAGAGGTTATCGTACAGAATTTAGAAGCCTATTAAACACCAATTTGAGATTAACGCAAGATTTGAGCATGGTAACCGAAGGCTTAACGGCTACGGCAATGGTTGCTTTCGATGCTTACAATGAAAACTTTATCAGAAGATCGAAGAGAGAGAGTACATATTTTATAAGGGATATCAACAATCCATATAAGGCTGATGGCAGTTTAGATTTGTTTCAATCATTCACAAGTGGTGGTAACTATTTAAGTTTTGAGCCATCACGAGGTGGAAATAGAAAATTTTACACAGAAGGTGCTGTAAATTATGACAGGGCTTTTGGAAAACACCGTGTGGGTGGTTTATTGTTGGGTTATACGCAAGATTATACCAATCCATTTGCTGGTGATTTTACTGCCTCTATTCCTGAAAGGCTTATTGGGGTAGCAGCTCGTGCAACCTATTCTTATGATGATCGTTATTTCGCTGAATTTAACTTTGGTTATAACGGATCAGAATTATTTTCACCTGGTAAAAGATTTGGAACATTTCCAGCATTTGGTGTAGGGTGGATTCCTTCAAACGAAAAGTTCTGGGGAGATATGAAAAACACGATTTCTTTCTTGAAATTTAGATATTCTGATGGTGTTGTTGGTATTGGAAAAATCTCTGATGCAAATCTAGTAGGTAGAAGGTTTGCTTACTTAACTTTGGTTTCTGATGGTGCTGCCGGATATCAGTTTGGTAGAGGATATGATAACGGTATCAGCGGAATCAAT
Source organism: Pedobacter sp. (assembly GCA_004210715.1). Lineage (GTDB taxonomy): Bacteria > Bacteroidota > Bacteroidia > Sphingobacteriales > Sphingobacteriaceae > Pedobacter. Next base: position 8,307 of record SEDB01000015.1, on the reverse strand, counting down.
GTAACTGATTACGGTGTTGATGTAGTTTGGGCTGAATCACGCAAACAAGATTTGGGTATCGAGGTAAGAACATTGAAAGATAACCTTTATTTAATTGTCGATTTATTTAAAGAAGATCGTACTGGTATCTTTTTTCAACGCCAGTCCATCCCAGGTTATGTAGGTTTAACAAATCAACCTTATGGTAATTTAGGTGAGGTTGATAACCGTGGTATCGATGCTACATTAGAATATAACTTCAAAGTTGGTCAGGTTGATTTTGGCTTAAGAGGTACATTTACCTACAATAAAGATAAAATCTTAAAAGACGATCGTCCGATTCAACCTTATCCATGGATGAACCGTGTTGGAACCAATGTCTTATCTAGATTTGGTTATGTTGCCGAGAAACTTTTCGACACACAAGAGGAGATTAACGCAAGTGCTGCTCCGGGATCAAAAAGTAATTTACGTCCAGGTGATATTAAATACAGCGATTTAAATGGTGATGGTTTAATCAACGATTACGATAAAACTCAAATTGGTAGAGGCGATGTTCCAAACAAAGTTTATGGTTTTGGCTTAAGCGCATCTTACAAAGGTTTTGCATTAAGCACCTTTTTCCAGGGAACGCATGGTGCTGATATTATGTTGGGTGGTTCTGGTATATTTCCATTTAATGGAGGCGGCGGTTTAAGTAATGCTTATGAAATCGCAACAGATAGATGGATACCTTCAAACCCAAGACAGGATGCATTTTATCCACGTTTAGCCTATGGCGAAGCTGATAATACAAACAACACTTTGGAAAGCTCATGGTGGGTTAAAGATGTTAATTTCTTACGTTTAAAATCAGCTCAATTGAGTTATAATCTTCCAACAAAATTTGCTGAGAAAATTTATCTTAAAAATGCAGCCATTTATTTAATAGGAAACAACTTGTTAACCTTTAGTGATTGGAAACTTTGGGACCCGGAATTAAATACAGGCGGAAGAGCCAATGGAGCCAAATATCCAATCAACAGAACTTTATCATTAGGGATTAATGTTAAATTTTAAGAATCAAAAATCATGAAAAAATACATATTTGTTGCATTTGTAGCCTGCTTAACTTTAGCTACATCTTGTAAAAAAGGTTTTTTAGATCAGGTACCTAATGATAGGTTAACGCTTGAAGAAACCTTTACTAACCGTGCTACGGCAGAGAAATTTTTAGCGAATGTTTACAGTTTAATACCTGATGAGTTTGGACAACGAAATCCTAATACAGGCAGAAGTGCTGGTGTATGGACAGGAGCTTCTGATGAGGCTGAATTTGTTTGGGGTTTTAATCAGGCCAATAACGTAAATATTGGTAGCTGGGATGCAAATTCTGGCTTCGTAAATGATTATTGGAATAACTTTTACCGCGGTATTCGGTCTGCTAGTTTCTTTATGGCAAACATTGATAAAGTTACCCAGGATATTACACCACAATTAATCACTCAATATAAAAATGAAGCAAGGGCTTTAAGGGCAATGTATTATTTTTATCTACTTCGTATTTACGGACCTGTAATTATTTTAGGTGAAAACGTTATCGAGCCAGATGCACCTACAGAGAGTATTCGTTTACCAAGAAATAGTTTTGATGAGTGCATAAATTACATTACTGCTGAATTACAAAGTGCAGCAGATAATTTACCAGTGACACCTCTTAATGATAGAAATTATGCAAGGATTACAAAAGGCCAGGCACTAGCTTATCGTTTACAGGCTTACCTTTTAGCAGCGAGTCCGCTTTACAATGGTAATACTGATCTGGCTAACCTAAAAAATAAGGATGGTAAACAATTGGTAAGCCAAACTTATGACGCTAGTAAATGGAAAAGAGCTTCTGATGCTTATAAAGCATATATTACTCAATTTGTGCCAAGTACTTACAGCTTACTAAGAAAAACCAATGCTGATGGATCTATAAATGGATATCTATCTTGTCGTGATATTTTCTTAGATAAATTCAATAGTGAAATTATCATGTCGAGATTGGATGCTGATATTGAGGGAAGACAATACGAAATGACACCTTATCACAGTGGTAAAGCATCTGAGGTAAGAGGTTCTGCTGGTTTGGGTGCAACTCAAAATCAAGTTGATGCTTTCTTTACGGCCAATGGTCGTACTATCGATGATGCGGCTTCAGGTTACGTAAATACTGGTTTTACTGATTATAGAGCACCAGGAAGTCCAATAGCAACCAATACTTTTAACCAATGGGTTAACCGTGAGCCACGTTTTTATGTAAATATTACCTACCATAACAGTGTATGGTTGAATACCGCTTTTGGCAATGTAATTACAGAATTTAACAATAATGGTAACTCGGGCAAAGCAACCGGTGGTAACGATTATACGGTTACCGGATATGCTGTTAGAAAAGCAATGGGTTTAGGTAACTGGAGAGAAAGCAATCGTGCTTGTATCCTTTATCGTGTGGGTAACTTATTTTTAGATTATGTTGAAGCGTTAAATGAATCAACTCCAGGTGATCCTGATGTCTTGAATTATCTAAATCAAATCAGACAAAGAGCAGGTATTCCTCAGTATGGTTCAGGTTCTGGTCAGATTACTGCTCCTGCAGATCAGGCAGCGATGAGAACCGCTATTAGAAATGAACGCAGATCGGAACTTGCTTTTGAAAACGTGAGGTATTTCGATACCAGAAGATGGAAAATTGCAGAAACTACTGATAACGGACCTATTTATGGTTTAAATATTACGCAGAATGCACCAAATTTCTTTAACAGAACTGCTTTCGAAACCAGAACATTCACTAAAAGACATTACTTATTCCCAATTCCTGCAAAGGACGTTAACTCTGATGATTTAATGGTGCAAAATCCAGGTTGGTAATCCAACAGCTGGAATCAAAATAACTAAAATCAGGTGGCGCTTACATTCATTTACCTATGTAAGTGCCGCCCTGATATTTTTTTCAACCATAAGAACCACACATTATGGAAAACATCTCTATACCTAAAAATCTTCGTTCATTTAAAGTATTTATTACTTTTTTAAGCTTATCATTAGCACTTTTCATCAGCTCATGCAGTAAAAAGGGCACCGAAGAACCTACTCCAAAACCACCAACGTTACCTCCAACTACACCAACAAGTTTTTCTAATGGTGATGCCACCATCGCCTTCAACTCATTTAATAAAATTTATTACAGTACTGCAGATAAACTTTACTACAGTACTACAGAACAAAAAGGCATCGCAGCAATTTGGACGCAAGCAATTTATTGGGATATCGTAATGAACGCCTATGAGCGTACCAAAGATCAGGCTTACTATAAAATGATCACTGATATTTATGATGGTGGCGCCAAACGCTATGATAATTATAATTGGGATAATTCAGTCGAATGGTTTATCTATGATGATATGATGTGGTGGGTAATGTCACTTACCCGAGCCTACGAAATCACAAAAAATCAAGCCTATCTTGATAAAGCCAAATCTGGGTTTGCAAAAGTATGGAGCGGATCTTACGATCCGGTTAAAGGTGGAATGTTTTGGGATTTTAAGCACAGCGGCAAAAATGCCTGTATCAATTTCCCTACTGTAATTGCGGCAATGCGTTTGTATAATATTACTAAAGATGAAGCCTACCTTAATAAAGCTAAAGAAATTTACGCATGGTCAAGAATAAACCTTTTCGATATTGCCAAAGGCAGAGTAGCCGATCATAAAGTGGGCGACAATAATCCCGGCTTCGAAGATTATACCTATAACCAGGGAACGCTGATTGGGGCAGCCGTTTTATTATATAAAAATACAAATATACAAAGCTATCTAGATGACGCTAAAATAGCCGCGAATTATACTAAAAATACCATGAGCGATCCGAGCGGTATTTTACCTGCGGAAGGCGACTGGAACGAACAAGGTGTATTAAAGGCAATTTTTGCACAATATTTATCCGACTTAGCCAAAGCTTATCCTGCTGGAGATTATGCCAAATGGGCAATTTTTAACACCAATACTGCATGGGGAAATCGTGATTTTGGTCGTGGTATTATGCACCGTAATTACAAGGCACCATGTCCAACCGGAGTTGTTCAGTCTTATGAATCAAGCAGTGCCGTTGCATTTATGCAGCTTTTTGCACCAACTAACTAGAGGCAGAGATGAAAAACTTAAAATATTACCTATCCATTTCAGCTTCAGTTTTTGTATTAACAATGCAAAACGATGTATTTGCACAAATAAAATCAAAACAGAAAACTTCATTTCAGGTCTCTGCACCATGGAGCCCAGATTATGATGTACGTTCGGATATCGCTATGGTTTATGGCATCAATGATGATGGCGGAAAATTTGAAGAACGTGTAAAAGGTTATCGCGATAAAGGCTACGAAGTACAATTTATGACTGGCATTGCCTGGGGCCAATACAAGGATTACTTTTTAGGCGAGTGGGATGGGAAAAATCATTTGGACGAAGGCCAAATGATGCGTAATGGAGAAACCATATGGCATGGAAAAAATGTGCCTTACATCGTTCCAACTGCTACTTTTCTTACTTATATGAAAAGTCATGTTAAGCGTGCTATTGATGCTGGCGTAACTGCAATCTACTTAGAAGAACCAGAGTTTTGGGCCCGTGCTGGCTATAGCCAAACCTTTAAAGATGAATGGCAAAAGTATTATGGTTTCCCTTGGATGGCTCAACACGAATCGCCGGAGGCAACATATTTGTCTTCCAAACTAAAATATCAACTTTATTTCAATGCCCTTAAAGAAGTTTTCAGCTACGTTAAAACCTATAGCGAAAGCAAAGGACAAAGGGTAAAATGTTTTGTGCCTACGCATTCGCTAATTAATTATTCTTCATGGCAAATTGTTAGTCCAGAGGCCAGTTTGGCAAATTTAGAAGGTATGGATGGTATTTGAAAATGCATTTTTGGAGTACGGTTCTATGGTTTCGATGACGGCACCAACGGGAAGAAAAATTTATTTTTTAACTGATCCGATTGAAGATAGATCAAGATCCTGGGATGATTACAAAGTAAATTATGAGGCCACTTTTACGGCAGAATTATTATATCCAATGGTAGATAATTACGAGGTTATGCCTTGGCCAAACCGGATTTACAGAGGGAAATTTCCTGTAGAAGGGATGAAAGAACGTCAGCCGATTTCTCCAGCTTACGCTACCCAAATGCAAATCATGGTAAACTCTTTGAACCAAATGCCACTTTCAAAAAATACTTTGAACGGCAGCCATGGTATAGGCGTTTTATTGTCTAATTCCATGATGTTTCAACGCTTTCCAACCCATCAAGGTTATGATGATCCACAATTATCAAATTTTTACGGTATGGCCATCCCGCTGTTAAAACAAGGTATTCCTGTAGAAACGGTTCACATTGAAAATTTGGCAAATAAAAATACACTAAAAGATATTAAAGTGCTGATTATGAGTTATGCGAACATGAAGCCTTTATCCGCAGATTTTCATGTTGAGTTGGCCAAGTGGGTTAAAAATGGCGGGGTATTATTGTATTATGGTCGTGATAACGATCCTTTTCAAAATGTTAAAGAATGGTGGAACAGTAATGGAAATTCATTTAAGGCACCTTCTAAACACTTATTTGGTTTGTTAGGTGTTCCACAAAGCGAAAGTGGTGGCATTTACGAAGTAGGAAAGGGAAAGGTTTACTTGGTTCGTAAGGATCCAAAAGAGCTAATTATGCAAAATAATGGTGATGAAGATTTTATTTCGAACATTAGAAAAGCTTACGAGAACGATGCAAAGGCAGGCAAACTGGTGCTTAAAAATAATTTCGTTTTGGAGCGTGGACCATTTGTTATTGCTGCAGTTTTGGATGAAAGTCAAAGTAAATCGTCATTAATTTTAACCGGAACATTTATCGATCTTTTTGATCCTACGCTTCCAATTGTAAGTACAAAAACTGTTCAGCCCAATACACAGGCTTATTTATTTGATGTGAATAAAGCCGAGAATGGCAATAAACCTCAGGTTTTGGCTGGGGCAGCAAGGGTAACAGATGAAGTATCAACCAAGAAATCGTATCAGTTTATTGCGAAAAGCCCATCAAAAACCAATAATATGATGCGGATTCTCTTGGCAGGTAAGCCAAATAAAATTACAGCGAGTATCAATGGGAAACAATTGCCACTCACGAAAAGTGATTGGGATGGAAAGTCAAAAACACTTTTGCTGGGATTTGAAAATTTCAGTGAGGGTGTGAATGTTAACATCAGCTGGTAGAAAAACATGTTTCGTTCGAGATGACGGTTACTTCGTTAGTCGTCAATTCGAGATGAGTTTTTCGTGATCGAGAAATCTCATTTTAAGAATTGATTTTTTGAAATGATATCTTTCCTTAATCAATGAAAATTGATTTCGTTCGAGATGATGATAAATGAGCAAAACATAACAACATTTAATACACAAACACACAAATGAAACTTAAATTTTTAAGTACTATTTTAATTTGCCTTACTGCCAAAGGGTTATTGGCGCAGCAAAAAGATTTGGTCAATTATGTCAATACCCTTCAGGGTACAAATTCCAAGCACGAACTTACCCGGGGCAATACTTATCCAACCACCGCCTTACCTTTTGGGATGCACACCTGGACACCACAAACTGGTAGAAATGGCGATGGTTGGAAATATCAATATTTTAAAGATAAAATTAGAGGCTTTCAGCAAGCACATCAATGTAGTTCGTGGAGTAGAGATTATGCCGTTTTTTCGTTGATGCCCATGGTAGATCATTTGGTGGTTGACGAAAATAAGCGGGAAACAAAATTTAGCCACGCCAATGAAATTGCAAAGCCGAACTATTATAAAGTTAAGCTCGATAATGATATCACAACTGAAATTTCTCCTTCAGAACGTGGTGCGCATTTGCGTTTCACTTATCCTAAAGGAAAAAAGAGTTTTTTGGTTTTGGATGGTTATACCCGTTTAAGTGGTGTTAAAATCTATCCTAAGGAAAATAAGATAACGGGATATGTAAATAACGGAGAAGGATTTAAAAAGGGTTGGAAAAGTTATTTTGTGCTAAAGTTTGATCAACCAATAAAAGCTTACGGAACCTGGGAAAACAAAAAAAACACGATTAATCCTGATTCAACTGTTGCTGATGGACTTGGCAAAGGAGCTTACATCGAATTCAAAGCTGGAGCAAAAGTTCAGGTTAAAACAGCTTCGTCTTACATCAGTGAAGAGCAAGCAGAGCTAAATTTAAAAACAGAATTAGGTGCTGATAAAACATTAGAGCAAACCAAAGCAAACGCTGCTGTCGTATGGAATAAATCGCTGGGAAAAATTGTTGTTGAAGGTGGAACCAAAGCCGATATGGAAACATTTTACTCATGTTTTTTTAGAGCAAGCTTATTCTCACGAAAATTTTACGAAATAGATGCAAATGGCAAACCACATTATTTTAGTCCCTATGATGGCACTGTTCACGCAGGATATATGTACACCGACACTGGTTTTTGGGATACATTCAGAGGTCAGTTTCCTTTAAACACATTGATTCAGCCAGAGATGCATGGGCGCTATATGCAAGCCATGATTGATGCTTATGAGCAATGCGGTTGGCTACCTTCCTGGTCATTCCCGAGCGAGGCTGGAAGTATGATCGGTAACCATGCGATTTCATTATTTACTGATGCATGGGCAAAAGGTATTCGCACTTTCGATCCTAAAAAAGCTTTAGAAGCTTATCTGCATGAAGCGACTAACAAAGGGCCTTGGGGGCTAGCAAATGGGCGTGATGGCTGGAAAGAGTACTATCAATTGGGTTATGTTCCTTATCCTAAATATCGCGAAGCAACGGCCAAAACATTAGAATATGCTTACGATGATTATTGTGGATATGAACTCGCTAAAATGACAGGTAATAAATTTTACATGGATATTTTCGAACGTCAAATGTATAATTACAGAAATGTTTACGATCCATCAACCCGGTTCATGAGAGGGAAAGATGTAAACGGAAAGTGGACGCCAAATTTCGATCCGATAGAGTGGGGCGGACCCTTTACCGAAGGCAATGCCTGGCATTGGCAATGGTCGGTTTTTCAGGATACAAAAGGCTTGATTAACATGATGGGAGGAAATGAAAATTTTGTAGCTAAGTTAGATTCTGTATTTTCGCAGCCGAACGATGTAAAAGTTGGATCTTACGGCGGTATGATTCATGAAATGACAGAAATGGTAATGGCAAAAATGGGTCAGTATGCCCACGGAAATCAGCCGATTCAGCACATGGTTTATTTGTATAATTATGCCAATCAGCCTTG
>SEDB01000204.1 GCA_004210715.1 Pedobacter sp. | reverse complement strand
AACGAATGTAATTGGGATGGAGCGTATAAAGACGACAGAAGCAATTTGAAGTGTAAAATACTAACTGTTTTGAACTTAGGTTATCAATGTTCAGACCAGCATTTAGGCTTTCTCCGCCGAATGTTTAAAAGTGACACCAAAATATTAGCAGAACTGAAATCAGAAAATTGCCCTACAACACCAGATGGTTCAACAATTCAGGAGACATTCGACGAAATTACAATTACAGTTAAGGGCAATGAAATTTCGGTATTTTTTAAAGTAAGCGGGATTAATACCAGAGCCGGTAACAGTTGGAATTATACGGAAACCAATCTCTTTGAATTTAATAATGACAGTATCAAACTCATCAAAAAAGATAAATCAAAGGTAAATCATGAACCTGTTGAGATGGGAGAATAATTAATTTGTTTTGGATGGAAGCCTCACTCCTAACGAATCCTAAAATATGAAGGGTAATCACTTACCCTAACCATCTGGTTGCAATCGTTTTATAATGACTGATCGCAATCGTTCTTCATTTTGATCGCCCCAATTTCCTAAAGCAGAAATTACAGGAATGAGTGTTTGGCCAAATTCTGTAAGGCTGTACTCTACTTTGGGCGGTACAACCGGATAAATTTTCTTTGTAATTAACTCATGTTCTTCGAGTTCTTTCAATTGAATGTTGAGGACGCGTCTGGTGGCATCCGGAATTTTACGCTGCAGTTGGCTGGGGCGTTGGTGCCCTTCATTGATAAACCATAGCAAACGGATTTTCCACTTGCCGTAGATTACCTCGCCAATCAAATCCAAACCGCAATTTAAGTTTGGTAAAGTTTTCCTCTCATACATTACACAAAGCTAAGCCTATGTTCCAAAATGTGCAATAGGGGAAAAATTTATCCCTATGTGAATCGTATTTCCGTACTTGTGAGCATTGTACATAAGTCTGAAATTTGTCTTAAACATTTTTAGCTATGGAACAATATTTTAATTTCAACGATGAATTATCTGGCAAAATTGCCCTGGTAACAGGTGGAACAAAAGGAACGGGCAAGGCAATTGCAGATCGACTTTCCAATGCGGGTGCAACTGTAATTATTACGGCAAGAAATGCCCCTGAAGTGCCTGATAAAAAATCCCATTTCATTCCGGCCGATTTAAGCAGCGCTACAGGAACACAAAAAGTAGTTGATCAAGTTTTGGCAAAATATGGTAAACTGGATATTCTGATAAATAATTTGGGTGCTTCTGAAACCAAAGGTGGTGGCTTTGCTGTTTTAACTGATGAGGAATGGGAACATACCATTCAAACCAATTTACTTGCACCTATTCGTTTAGACCGAGGATTTTTACCCAAAATGGTTGAATATAAAAGTGGTGTAATTATTCATATCGCATCGATTCAAGGTAGATTGCCACTTTATGACTCTACGCTCCCCTATGCTGCTGCGAAAGCAGGTTTAATCAATTACAGTAAAAGTCTTTCGAACGAGGTTGCAGCAAAGGGCGTTAGAATATTGACGGTTTCTCCAGGTTGGATCATGACCAGTTCATCTGAAAGAATGATGGAGCGTATTGCAGAAAGTTCAAGCATCACAATAGAGCAAGCGGCTCAAAGCGTGATGGATGCTTTGGGCGGCATCCCTTTCGGCAGAGCAGCACAACCTGGAGAAGTTGCTGAATTGGTGGGTTTTCTGGTTTCTCCAAGAGCCGGTTATTTAACAGGAACAGAATTTGTAATCGACGGTGGAACCATTCCGACAATTTAACAACCATAAAAATATAAAAGCATGAACTTACCAAAAGTAGTAACAGATTTAGTAGTGGCACAGAACAACTTTGACAGCAGCGCTTATGCCGATTGTTTTAGCGATACAGCCGTAGTATTTGATGAAGGAAAAACGTACCACGGCAAAAAAGAAATTGAAACCTGGATTGAAAAAGCCAATCAGGAATACCGGGCCAGCATGAAACCGCTTGAATATTCAGAAACTGAACACACTTTAAAAGCCGAAATTTCTGGTTCGTTTGCCGGAAGTCCTGTCGTGTTGACTTATCAATATGAGTTTAAAGGAGAACTAATTCAATCATTAAAAATTGTGTAGAAAAGTTATGGATAATCCCCTACATATTGGAAAAACAAAGGCTGATTGGAAACTTCAGCCTTTGTGCTTTTATCAAAGCTTTGTATATTAGCAGTATGTGGTTCCCTGGTGCTGTAATGACAGCTTCAATATTTTTAACATTCCTTAATGGGCGAAGAAAAAAATAATCCGTTTCCTGTTTTAAAAACAGAAAGGTTAATATTGAGGCAACTTGAAAACAATGATGCCAATGAAATATATGCCTTGCGTTCAAACGATCAAGTAAACAAATATCTAGAAAGGAAACCAAGCGAATCTATTGATGATGCAAAGGTTTTTATTCAGGCGATTCATAAAAACATTCAAAATAACCATTCATTTTATTGGGCAATTAACTTAAATGGTAGCGATAAACTGGTTGGGACGATTTGTTTATTCGATTTCTCAGCTGATAACCTGAAAGCAGAAATTGGATATGAATTATTACCAGATTTTCAGGGGAAAGGTATCATGCAGGAAGCTTTCGCTAAAGTGATTGATTTTGGCATTCAAGATCTACGCTTAGATTCAATCGAAGCCACTACCCATCGTGAAAACAAAAAGTCGATCGCACTTTTAGAGAAATTTAATTTTAAGAACAAAATTAATATCGGTTCAAATTTCACGAAGTATGCACTCCAAATTAAAAAAGAATAACTGTGCACAGCACCAGCAAATCTTAAACATGAAATAAAATTTTAGGTAAAAACTTAAGCAGGTTAATAATACAGTTACCAACTAAAAAGAACCACCACATGACCAGGATTCTATTTATAATACTTACGATCGTTGCTGCATTTTTTCATAACAGCAAATCACAAAAACCTGATTTTGCTCCAAAAAACAAACTGAGTACTAAAAATGAAATAGGCCATGACAAAATAAAAAAGGATACGACAAAAACAGTCAATATTGGTTTTGCAGACAAATTTGAAAAATTACCCAAGCTGACTTTTAAATCAATTACGGAGAAGGAATTTCAATCAATTGGCCGAAAATCGTACATCAAAAACTTAAAGGTAGAAGAAAACAAGCGTTTTTTTTATATTCAAACAGCTCATGAAAAACATAAATTTAAAAAATACAAAGATGATGGTGGATCAAAAGGTTGGAACGGATTTGAATATTTAGGTTACTATCCTGCTACAAAATTATTCGCTATTGCGGAAAACTCAACAACTGAAAGTTTAGGCTTCGGAGAATTGTTTTTATTGAATAGCTCAAACAACTATAGCTATAATATCATTTCTTTTGGAGATGCAAGAGTAGAATTACCCATTCCATCTCCAAACAATAAATATTTCGTTTATTTCTACAATGCATCTTATCAGCATAAAAATTGTGACATTGGGGTTTTGAAAATCAATGATAAAGCAGATCCAAAAAAATATTTACGCGAATACGCGAGTTACCAATCGAAAGATTTTGCAACCGAAGAAATTGTATGGAAATCTGACAATATTTTTCTTCTAAAAGGTTATGAGGAAATTTATCAAAATGGAAAATGGACAAAAAAGTATAAATATTACCTGACGGAATTTAAGTAAAAGACGCGTTGGCAAAAATCAAATTAAAGAGTTTTAAGCTAATTGTATAGCAGTCAACATAACCAACCTTTTTATTAAAAATCCACCATCCTCATAAAGCAATTTTAGGCCTCAAAAATTTCAGGGAATTGTTTAAAACGATTGAGCAAAACATCATAGACCTCTAATAATTTTTTCCCGATGACTGATGCCTCACTTATATAGTGCATCAATCACTTCGTACAACGACATTCCGTGTTTCGTTGTAGCATAATCAACCGTAGGCGGAAAGGTATCGTAAACTGTTCGGGTTATTAGCTTATTGCTTTCCTGCACCTCTTTTAAAATTTATTTAAACCGCTAGTTATTAAAATATCTAACGCATCTCATAGAATAGCCAAACCACAACCATATCCACATTTCGGTTACAACAACAGTTGATTCAGTTACTTTTTGCCTACATTTAATGTTGAGCTTTGTATCAACAAAAAACGATAAAAATGAAAGTATTCGTAACAGGGGCTTCTGGCTTCATAGGGTCAGCCGTAGTAAAAGAATTAATCAATGCCGGACATCAGGTAATTGGTTTGGCAAGGTCAGAAACATCTGCAAAAGCAATAGCTGATGCAGGTGCAGAAGTGTTGGTCGGCTCTCTTGAAGACACAGAAATATTAAAACAGGGTGTCTTGCAGGCAGATGCCGTAATTCATACGGCTTTCATTCATGATTTTTCTCAATATGCAAATGCTAACAAAACAGATACTGCGGCCATCAACGCGATGGGACAAGCCTTAAAGCATACCAATAAGCCTTTTATAGTAACGGCAGGTATTTTAGGCCTGCCAAAAATCGATGGATTTGTAACTGAAGAAAGTACAAGCCAGCAAGGTGGGCCACGTGGTTCTGA
>SEDB01000742.1 GCA_004210715.1 Pedobacter sp. | reverse complement strand
ACCAACTTGCTTATCGGTGCAGGTTGACGCTCAATTTTATTAATTTCTGTTAAGCCAATAAAGGTTTTTCTGATCGCCTCTTTAACCAATTGTTCTTCGCTTTGCGATTGTTGCTGCTCGAAAATAAACAAAGGTTTATCGAAGTTTGGAGAACGTTGTTTTAAGTCATCAACAAAATCCTTCACCTGCAAATTCTGGCAACCTAAACTTAAAACGGTAACTCCGGCCACGTTCGGGTGATCGGCATAGGCTGCTAAAAGTTTGCTTAACACCGCAGCATCCTGACGGGTTCCACCGCATCCGCCCTGATGATTAAGAAATTTAATGCCGTCAACATTTTTGAAAACACGATTTGCTGCTGGATTTGCCAGTCCGATAGAACTTGGATCAGCTTCTTCTAATGTTTCGCCGTTTTTATAAGCCTCCACCAACTGATGGGCATAAGATTTATATTTATCGGTTACCGCATACCCCAATTCATTGTGTAAAGCTTCACGAATCACATCCAAATTGCGGTTTTCGCAAAAAACGGTTGGAATAAATAACCAATAATTTGCTGTACCTACGCGACCATCGTTACGGATATATCCATTGAAAGTTCTGCCTTCAAATTTCGATACATCAGGCGCATACCACTCGTAATGTGAATGTCATCTTGTAAAGTATATTCATGACCATCGTGAATAATCGTTTCGCCCTTTGCCAGGTTTTGCAGGGCAACAAGCACGTTATCGTTCGGATGGATTTTTAAAATTCTAGTAACCATTTTAATTTGTTCTTTCTTCTGTATGCAAGTTACTTAAAGTTTCTTTTGCACCTTTATTTTGTAATAATTCAACATACGCTTTAACCGCCGCGTTGAAACCAGGGTAGTTGTTTAAGTTCTTATCCCATAAACGTCTATCGCCTAAAGTGCTGTCTACAACTGTTTCAGGATTTTTCCAATAGTTGTAAAGTACTTCAGCAAATTCATCTTGTGCAGGGAATGCTTTTTCATTTACATGGGAAATGTATTGATCGCCTTCTTTGGTTACGTTCATGAAAACGATGTATGCAGCAACACCCAGAGCCGTTAATTGCGGAACTTCGTTTTTCAAGGCATAGTATCTTCTAATTAACGGCATGTTACGCATCTGCAATTTCTGCGTATAGTTCAAAGTAATGGCATGCCATTGGTGTGCTAAAGACGGATTACTGAAACGATCGATTACGCTTTCGGCAAAAGCAACGGCTTCTTCCTTAGTAATGTCTCCGCTTTCTACCACCGGCACAATTTCTTCTTTCATCAATTTTAAAACATGATTGGAGAATTCTTTATCTGCCATGGCTTCTTTAACCGTGTGAAAACCAGCTAGAATCGCCAAACCGCAGCTAATGGTATGTGTGCCGTTAAGTAAGCGAAGTTTAAGTTCTTTAAATTTATCGAT
>SEDB01000203.1 GCA_004210715.1 Pedobacter sp. | reverse complement strand
ATTCATCCACCAAATTTATTTACAAGGATGCCGATGGAGATAGCAAACGGCAAATCAGTCAGGTTAGAGAAATGCTTCTTTCTGGCTTGGATTTATTGATTATTTCCCCGAATGAAGCTCATCCCTTGACAAAAGTAGTAGATGAAGCCCATCAATTAGGCATTCCAGTAATCGTGATCGATCGGAAAACTTCTTCGCAGCAATATACCGCTTATGTTGGCGCCAATAATTATGAAGTTGGTAGGTTGGCAGGCGAATACATGGCGAATGTTTGCGCATAACGATGTGATGGCAAAAGGAGCGAGGGATGTGATTGATGAACAAAACAATGCTGGTAACGTAAAAGTGGTGGGAGTAGATGCTTTGCCAGGCGTAGGAGCAGGGCTTGAACTGGTTGCAAAACATAATCTTACTGCCAGTATGCTTTATCCTACAGGTGGGAAAGAAGCCATTAAAACAGCTTTTGCAATCCTGAATCATGATCATTTCTCTAAAGAAAATATAATGCCAAGTGTGGTAATCGATAGTACCAATGTTGAGTTAATGAAAATGCAATGGGAACGCATTAACAGCCAGCGGAAGGATATTGAGACTCAGAAAAATCTATTAGAGAACCAATTGGAAATTTATGATAACCAACGTTTGGTGCTCAATATCATTGTCATCACGCTGGTATTGGTGGTGGTGTTTGGAGGCCTTGCTTTTCATGCTTTACTGGAGAACAGAAAGATTAACAAAAGCCTTGAATTAAAAAATTCTGAGATTATCCACCAGAAAAATCAGCTAATGGAAATGTCGGAAAAGGCAGAAGAAGCTACTGAAGCAAAGCTCAAGTTTTTTACCAATATCTCCCATGAATTCAGAACGCCATTAACATTGATTATTTCTCCTTTGGAAATGCCAGAGGTTCGGGATTAGGACTTTCCCTTTCAAAAGAGTTGATTCAACTCCATCGTGGAAACATTGAGGTGGAGAGCGAAAAATGGAATGGAACACGTTTTTTAATTCAACTTCCATTAGGGAAAGATTACTTCGCCGATGAAGAAATGCAACAAGAAAACGTCCAAAAAACAAGGTTATATGACCAGGTAAAGATTTATACCAGCGATTTAGAACAAAAAAAGATTAAGGAACCTGAAAATGCTTTTAATCCGTTAAAAGAACATTCCATTCTTATTATTGAAGATAACCAGGATTTACTCAATTATTTAAGCGATAAATTTGAATCGAGTTATGAAGTTTACACTGCAACCAGTGGTACCAATGCTATAAATGCGGCCTATGAGAAAATTCCAGATCTCATTATCTCGGATATCATCATACCAGAAATTACGGGAACTGAACTGGCAAACCGGTTTAAAACGGATATGCGTACTTCGCACATTCCAATTATTTTGCTAACGGCCAAAGGGAGTATTGAACAACAGATTGATGGCATTCATAGTATGGCAGATCTTTACATTACCAAACCCTTTAATTTTGAATATCTGAAAGCCAATGTCGAAAACCTGATTAGGAATCGCGATATTTTAAGAGAACATTTTACCAGTGATATCAGTGTGCCAGTTAACCGTAAAAATGTAGCCAATACCCTTGATAAGAAGTTTTTGAATGATTTGGCTGGCATCGTTGAACATAATCTAAGTAATGAAAATTTTAATGTAGAACATCTTTGCCAGGAGATTGGGATATCAAGAATTCAACTCTATCGAAAAATAAAAGCTTTACTGGACACTACGATTACTGAATATATTTTGAACCGAAGGTTGAAAAAAGCGAAATATTATCTCTCACATCATGAATATTCAATTGCTGAGGTAACTTATATGGTTGGTATTTCCTCTCCAAATTATTTCTCTACCGTTTTTAAAGCGAAATATGGTGTTACACCAAGCGAATTTAAAAAGACCGTTAAATAAAATCAGGGTAAATAAAAGCTTAAATAAGAAAGTCTGAGATGTAAATTTCTCAGACTTTTTTTTGATAGTGACTGAAATGTCTGAAGATGTGACCAAAGATATTGCGTCATTTTTATTCTCAATTTCAAAATAAATCCGAGGTGTAACTAAATCGTAAAATTGTGGTAACCTGAACGAAGGTCTTAAATTTAATGCTGTTTAAGTATCTGATTATCAGTTGTTTGTTTGTTGTGCAATATTTTAAGTTTTTGATGTGGAATCAGTAATGTGATCTGAATTTACTGCCTACTTTGGAATCGTACTAATCACTCTAACCAAATTTTATGAAAAAAAAATCTGTCATGGCATGGTCCATGGTTGTTGCGCTTGGAGGCTTTCTTTTTGGCTTCGATACAGCGGTAATCTCTGGCGCTGAAAAATCAATACAGGAATTCTGGTCGTTATCCGTTTTTCAACATGGCTTAACCATTTCAATAGCCTTAATTGGAACTGTAATTGGTTCTTTGCTGGGCTCTAAACCTTCAGATAGTTTTGGAAGGAAGTACACCTTAATTTTTGTTGCCGTTGCCTATTTGCTTTCTTCTTTAGGAACCGCATTGGCAGATAACTGGTACTTGTTTCTCGCTTTTCGTTTCCTGGGGGGCTTAGGCGTCGGCACCTCTTCCGTTACGGCTCCAATTTATATTTCAGAAGTATCGCCAGCAGAAAAGAGAGGACAATTGGTTGGGCTGTTTCAGTTTAACGTAGTTCTTGGTATTTTAATCTCTTACTTATCCAATTATCTGTTAAGCCAATCGGGAGAACATTCATGGCGTTGGATGCTGGGTGTCCAAGCAGTGCCATCATTGGTTTTTTTGATTTTGATTCGCTTCATTCCAGAGAGTCCAAGATGGCTTATTTTGAAAAAGAACGAGACGGTTAAAGCATTGGCGATTTTGAAAATCATCAATCCATTAAACTGCGAACAGGAATTGATCAATATTCAAAAATCAGATCAAAACAAGCTGGAACAAAATTCCGAAAGCAGTAAACTTTTCTCAGGCAAGTACAATACACCGATTATGTTAGCGGTATTATTTGCTTTTTTTAATCAGGTTTCTGGCATCAACGCAATCATTTATTATGCTCCGCGTATTTTCGAAATGGCAGGATTGGGGCAGCATTCCTCATTGCTTTCAACTGTCGGTATTGGGCTTGTCAACTTTATTTTTACGCTAGTCGCAATAAATTTTATTGATAAGATTGGGCGAAAAGTACTCATGTTTATTGGCTCAATTGGTTTGGTTATCTCATTATTCCTCATTGCAGGAACGTTTTACCTGAACATTCAAAGTGGCCTTGCAATCCCCATATATGTGATGCTGTTCATTGCTTTTTTTGCCTTTTCGCAGGGAGCAGTTATCTGGGTATTCATTTCAGAAATCTTTCCAAACCAGGTGCGGGCTAAAGGCCAAACTTTAGGCAGTTCCACGCATTGGGTCATGGCAGCAATTATTGCTTTTTATTTCCCTTACCTCACTGAAACACTTGGTGGTGCAATAACCTTTACCTTTTTCGCAGTCATGATGATTCTGCAACTGATTTTTGTTTGGCGAATCATGCCCGAAACTAAAGGCAAATCTCTGGAGCAAATCGAATCTAACATTATACTACACTAAAAATCAAAACAAATGCAAAACAACAATATGAACACGCAGATGATCTGTTTTGGCGAGATTCTTTGGGATGTTCTCCCTGATGGTCCTCAGCCAGGAGGTGCGCCGATGAATGTCGCCTATCATTTATCCAAATTAGGTGTTAAAACCGGTATTATAAGCAGCGTGGGAAAAGATAGTAAAGGGGAAGCGTTGTTAAATCTTCTGGATGGTTGGGGGATTGATCGGAGTTTGGTTCAAATCAACACGGAGCAAAATACAAGCGAGGTGGTGGCTAAAACAAACAATAAAACTGAAGTTATTTATGAGATATTATTCCCGGTAGCCTGGGATTTTATTAAGGCAGAAGAAAGCACCCAGGCGCAAACTTGGCAAAATAAATATCTGATTTACGGATCGCTGGCATCTAGAAATGAAGTTTCTATGAAAACACTTCTCCGGTTAATGGATACTTCTGCAATAAAGGTAATGGATGTAAATCTGCGTTATCCCTTTGTAAAACATTCCATTTTGGAAAAATTAATGAGCCATGCAGATATTATTAAACTGAACGACAATGAGCTTGATAAAATCCAAACGATTTTCAATGGAACTTTTGGTCAGGAGGCCGATAAGGTAAAATTTATTCAAGAGAAATTCGATGTGCCGGAAATTTTAGTGACCAAGGGCGAATTTGGCGCCTCTTATTATAAAGGTAATGAAGCATTCCATCATTTCGGATCAGAAGTTACGGTGGAAGATACCATCGGGAGCGGCGATGCATTTCTTGCAGGTTTTCTGGCGAATCACATGGTTCAGGCAACTGCTCGACAAATGTTGAGTGAAGCAATTGCAATGGGCGGTTTTGTTGCGACCACAAAGGGGGCATGCGCAAACTATTCGCTTCGGGATTATCAAAAATTTAAGATGGTACAGGAGGAAAAATTCCTGATTTCCTAAATAGCTTGACCCTTATAAACTAACCAATTTAAACCAAATATGAACCATGAAAAGAATCATTCTTTTATGCTTAACACTGCTGGCAGTGGTGCTAAGTACAAATGCTCAAACCCGAAAGGTTACCGGACGGGTAACTGATCAACAGGCAAAGCCTCTTGAAGGGGTATCTATCGGTGTTGTGGAAACGCAGGTGACCACCATAACTGATGAAAAGGGGCAATTTTCCATACAGGCCGAACCTGGCCAAACATTGAAATTCAGTTACGTGGGTGCTGCAAGTAAAACGTTTAAAGTAGGTGCGGGGACGACAATTAATATAGAATTGCCTTTAGAAGATAACGCCCTAAATGAGGTGGTGGTAACAGGCTATCAAAAAGAACGCAAGAAAGATTTAACAGGTGCAGTATCTGTAGTAAATGTTAAGGAAATTAAGGATATTCCTTTGGGAAATCCAATCAAAGCTTTGCAAGGACGGGTTCCTGGCGTATTTATCAGTGCCGATGGAGCACCAAATGGAGGAGCGAGCGTTCGAATCCGTGGAGTTGGGACCCTTGGAAATAATGATCCATTGTACATTATAGACGGAATTCCGACTAAAAGAGGATTACAGGAACTCAATCAGAATGATATCGAATCCATTCAGGTACTTAAAGATGCATCTTCAGCAACGATTTATGGATCAAGAGCGGCGAATGGTGTAATTATTGTAACGACAAAAAGGGCCAAAGCCGGATACAGCAGAATTGATTTTGATGCCTCGCTTTCACTTCAATACTATAATTCAAAAATCAAAACTTTAAATGCCGAAGAGCGTGGAAAAACCTATTGGCAAGCTGCGGTTAATGATCGGGCGAATCCAAATGCCAATCAGATTTATCAATATGAATGGAATGGCGATTTTGATAATCCTATATTGGGGCGGGTGGTTATTCCTGAATTTATTGATGCCGCAAAAAC
>SEDB01000202.1 GCA_004210715.1 Pedobacter sp. | reverse complement strand
TCTACATCGTAGTTTACGGTATCATTCTCGCGAATGTTGTCGATTAAGCCTGAAGCATGAACAAAAATTTCGGCATCGCCATTAGATGGAGTGATAAATCCGAAACCTTTAGTTTCATTAAAAAATTTTACTGTTCCTTGTTGCATTATATTGTATTTTAATTTGCTTCAAAGATATGGTTAAATACCTATAAATCAATTTTTTATTTTTTAATATCCAAATATATTGACTGATTGGCAATTAGACCCTATTTTTTTGACAGGTTTAGTCCATCTGTACACGAAAAATCGCTTGGTTTAATCAATAATGCCCGTTCAAAACAACCCTTTGCTTCTTCTTTTCTTCCTGATAAGAGCAAAGACCAACCCAACATATGGTTGCCATCATAATCAAACGGATAAGCTCCTACAATTTTCGCAAAGTATTTCGAAGCCAGCGTATATTGCTTTTTATTGTAGATAATAACCCCTGCCCAGTAATTGGCCTGTTTATTCTCAGGATCGATCTTCAAAATTGCATTGTATTGTTCTAACACTTTATCCAAACGATTTAAAAGAGAAAGTGGCTTAATTAAACCAAGCTTTGCCTCAATAGATTTTGGACGAATATTAACCGCTCTGCTATAGTGATTTTGTGATGCTGAATAATTCTTGGCCAAATAATACAACCATCCGATCCTGATATTGGTTTCGTAGTTTCCATCTGCGTTAAAGGGAATAATAAAGCTCACTGCTTTGGCATAATCCTTTTTACCTTCTTCAATATAACTGTTCTGAAAAGCATTTTGTAAAGTAATATTGCTTTGCGCACTTAGTTCACAAGCCGATATGCTAAGCATTAATACAGTGAGCGGTGTTAAAATTCTCATATTGGGCCATTGTAAATTGAATATTGTAAGTAGCTAAATCTAAATACATTATCAAGTTAAACCCAAATGTATCACTCCATATTTATAGTAGGATGTGTTTTAACAAAAAATAACAAATGGCTTTTTTTAGCATGAAGTAACTTTAATACAAATACGCTCAACTTATTCAAAATAGAATTTGAGATAATCAAGAAGCAATATTTTAATTGAAGTATGTTAAACAGCGGTGCCTTTTTGTTGATTGATAAAACCACTGTAGGCATCTCCAATTGGGAGTTCAGCATCAATTAAATTAACTTTTCTGTTGTGTATGGATTTGATTTTGCTCAATGCTACAACGAAACTCCTGTGAATCCTCGCAAACTGCGCTTCAGGCAATTTTTCCAAAATCTTTTTCATGGTCATTAAAGTTAAAATTGGCTTATCGTTTCCGGAAAGATAAATTTTCAAGTAATCACCCATACTTTCTATGTAAGCAATATCCCTAAGCAAAATTTTGATCATTTTGTACTCGGCATACACGTAGATACTTTCATCATTTGCTGTTTCTTGTGTGGCATTTTTATATTTGTAAAAATCTATGGCTCTTTCCACGGCGGCTTTAAATCGGTTGTAATCAATTGGTTTTAAAAGATAATCAATCGCCTGTAATTCATAACTTTCAAAAGCGTAGTTGCGGTAAGCAGTAGTAAAGATAATCATAGGCCTTTTCACTAGGCTTCGTACCAATTCCACGCCGGTAATGTCAGGCATATTAACATCTACAAATAGCAGGTCAACCGAATTTTGCTTTAAATATTCTACACCAGAAAGCGCATCTTCAAAAACCTGAACCAATTCCAGGCCAGGAAACCTAGCGATATAGGTTTTAATCAGTTGAAGCGCAAGTGGCTCATCATCAATAGCGACACATTTTAAAATCATAATTGTGTGATTAGCAATTTAATGAAAGTTTTACTGAGAAAAGCTCATTATCCTGATTAATAATTAGCTTAAAGTTATTTGGATATAAGTGTTTTAACCTTCGTTGGGTATTATCGATTCCAACACCAGCACGCTCTAACTTTGAAGCATTCGGATAAATTTTATTCTCACAAGAGAAATCAATTGTGTCTGCCTCAATTTTCAAACTAATATTGATGATCGTTTTTTCCTTTTTAGTAACGCCATACTTAAATGCATTCTCGATAAAAGTCATCAAAATGATTGGTCCAATTTTTTTCCGATCGGGATCACCCGCGATGTTGAAATTTATTTCGGCATCGGCACCAAGCCTCAAACGCTGTAATTCAATATAATCGCGTATGCAATCAATCTCATCTTTTAACAGCACAAAATCCTGTACCGCATCATCAGTTACATAACGCATAATATTCGAAAGCCGCATTATACTTTCTGAGGTATGCTCACTATTCATCATTGATAACATGTAAATATTGTTCAAAGTATTGAATAGAAAGTGTGGGTTAATTTGCGCTTTCAGAAATGATAATTCTGCCATTGCTTTCTCGGCTTCTGCTTTAACCACTTTCGACTCTGCATTTTGCCAGCGTTGAACCGTACTGGTAGCAATACTCAAACCCATGATCATAAAGAAAATAAATAAACTAATTACATCAATTCTTATGGGCCTGCGAAAATCAAAAACAGGATTCATTCGTCCAAAACCTGGCTCTTCCATTCGCAATTGCTCATTTGGTAATGGACCAAATGGCATACCTGCAGATGGCCTCTTGCTGGTGTCATTGTCAAATTGTGGAGGATGGTTTAATCCTTTGTATCCAGAATCTGTTGACTGACGCATTATCCCTATCAAATTCTTATTATGCCCTAATAACTTATCATAAGGTCGGGCATAATAAACAAATGCAAATAATATCAGCAAGACGCCAGCATAAGCAAAATATCGTTTTTTAAACATCAGCCAAGGCACCAGACACCGAGCATTTAAATAAAATATTACAATATAGGTAAGGCAAAATAACCAATAATATGGTGAAGCCAGCAGCAGCAAACTGCTTTGTCCGGATTGGTCATTATTAATGAACACCAATGGAAAAGTTAAAAACAATAGCCAACCTGCAAGATGAATAATGAAAGTTGGTGTTTTAAAATGCTGCATGCTACAAATTATAAATGTTTTGGCAATTTCTTAATATTCGATATTTATTGGTACGCAATTTCAGGAGTTTGCTCATAATTAATAACCAAATCATCAGTTAGTTTAACCATAAAGTTGTCGTTAAACTTTCCTTTATTCTCATAACTTAAAATCAACATGTCGCTCACAATCTCATGCAGCAACAATTTAGGGCTAGTATAATTAATGGCAACCACATGAGCAGCCTTGTTTAACAAATCAGACTCGTAAATATTAAGCTCAGCCCAATCAAATAAAATTGGTTTACCGCTCACATCATTCAAAACAGGCATCTTATTATCCAACGTTTCAATTACATTCATAATCGAATAATGAAGTTTTTGATGTAAGGCGATTGCTTTTCCATTCGCTAAACACATTTGTGAAAAGCTATATAAATATTCCCCCACAGCATAAGGTTTAGATTTTTTTTGAAATTCTTTATAAGTATCATGAAAAATCCTTCGTTCAAAATCTGTTCTGCACATGAAATTGAAATATTGTTTAGCACTAAGGTTGATGTAAGCTAAAGCCATAATATTCGGTTTTAATTACTGGTTCAAATATGAAATAATAAAAATCTTAAACTGATAAAGTATCGGTAAACACTGATTATCAATCGGCAAAAGCAAACCTAAATCCAGAATATAAATTTGGAATCAATGCCTTTATTATGAAACGAGTGATTTAATCAAATCGCTTCAAGCGCAATAAATAATTATTTTTTGAAAAGCAAGTTCCTGTTCTTTTCGGTTCTGAAAGTCCTGCCATCCGCTTTACTCACCAGAAAAAAATCGGCTTCGTGTTCGCTCCTGTCAGGTTTAGATCACCTAAAACCTTGCAAGAAATATAAAAACCAGCATCTTACTTTAACTAAAAAGTTCACGTTAATCATTTAGATTGAAGCGAAGTGGGCAAATTATTTACTGATTAATAATCAATTTTAAAAGCTGCTTAACTGTGCTCTAAGCGACGGTTTGGTGGAATATTTAATACCAGTATTTCAAAAGTTCCTAAAACACTTTATATCCTGACTGGTTAGTTAATAACAAAACATGATATAATTAAAACTGAGCAACATGGAAACAAGAAACAACCACGCCTTAATTCAGGCATTATTAGATTGCGCTATGGCCTGTGAACATTGCGGGTCATCGAGTTTGAAAGAAGAACAAGATATCAATATGATGATTGAATGCATTAAGTTGAATAGAGATTGTGCTGATGTTTGTACCCAGGCAGCAAGGTTACTTCAACGCGATTCAGTGATAGGTCGTCAGTATTTATTGTTATGTGAAGAGATTTGTCGCTTATGTGCAGAAGAATGTAGCAATCATGACCATGAGCATTGCAGGCAATGTGCGGTAGCTTGCGAAGAGTGTGCAGATGCCTGTCACGCCAACCATGAACCCATTGAGCAAGATTAATGACAAAAAAAATGTCCCGATGGTAAATCGAGGGCACTGAAAAAGTCCCCTAATTGAAAAGGACAAAAGGAGTAGAAAACTAGTTTTTCTGCTCCTTTTTTTTGTATTTTAAAGGTGTATTATTACTGCTTTTAAGATGCTTCT
>SEDB01000741.1 GCA_004210715.1 Pedobacter sp. | reverse complement strand
GTACTAAAACCTTTGGTTACATCATCTTTCGCACCGAAATCGATCACATTTTTTGGCTTAGCGTAAGAATGATAACTTCTGGCTACATGATTTGGTACAAAATCAATAATTACTTTCAGGTTTTTAGCGTGTGTTCTTTTTACTAAAGACTCGAATTCTTTCATTCGGTTCTTTACATCAACGGCTAAATCTGGATTTACATCGTAATAATCACGAATAGCATAAGGCGAACCAGCTCTCCCTTTTACAACATCTGCATCATCAACCTTAATTCCATAAGCAGAATAATCGGTCAAACTGGCGTGAGCGATAGCGCCTGTGTACCAAACGTAGTTTACATGAAGTTCCTTAATGCCATCTAAAGCCTTATCTGTAATGTCATTAAACTTCCCTGAACCATTTTGTTCAATGGTGCCATAAGGAATGTTTGTCGTGTTTTTATTTCCGAATAAACGGGGCAATAACTGATATATAACGATTTGCTTATCGTTCATATTTTTACTCTTCGTTTCCAGCCAGTTTATAAACCTGGTTTCTGATTCCGATTTCTAAATCAACATCATTGTTATTTTTAATAGTGATGCCGTTTTCTGTGATGTTTATCTTCAAAGTTGCACCTCTAAAACCAATGGTAAACGAGAACGATTTCCATTGTGTTGGCAAGAAAGGATTAAATTGCAATTTACCGTCGCGGACACGCATACCAGCGAAACCCTCTACCACGCTCATCCAGGTTCCAGCCATCGATGTGATGTGCAAACCATCTTCTGTATCATTATTGTAATCGTCTAAATCTAAACGGGCAGTGCGTAAATAAAATTCGTAGGCACGGGCCTCATCATTTAATTTAGCAGCTAAAATACTGTGTACGCAAGGCGATAAAGAACTTTCATGAACCGTACGTGGCTCATAAAAATCGAAGTTTCTTCTGATGGTTTCCAAATCGTAATCCTCTTCGAAGAAATACAATCCCTGTAAAACATCGGCTTGTTTAATAAATGGCGAACGCAGAATTCTATCCCAACTCCATTTCTGGTTAATTGGTCTTTCGCTTGCTGGCAAATCTTTAACTAAAGTTTGCTCTTTATCTAAATAACCATCTTGCTGTAAGAAAATTCCCAGATTTTTATCCTCTGGATAATACATTTTCTCGATGATATCTGCCCAATCGGCAAATTCCTGATCATCGAAATTTAAGCTTTTTAATAAGCTGCTATATTTTTCGGGTTGCTGATTTTTTACAATTCCCGCAGCTTCTGTTGCATATTTCATGCACCAGGTTGCCAATAAATTGGTGTACCAGTTGTTGTTTACGTTGTTTTCATACTCGTTCGGACCAGTAACACCCAACATTACGTATTGTTGTTTTTCGCCGCTCCAGTTTACACGTTGTTTCCAGAAACGGGCAATGCCGATTAAAACTTCTAAACCGAAATC
>SEDB01000740.1 GCA_004210715.1 Pedobacter sp. | reverse complement strand
GAAATGTGGGGCTTTTTTGTTTACGAGCATCTTTTAAACTTTATTATATTTTCAAAGATTGATAATCAATAACATTTGAGGTAAATTAGTTAATTTAGTAGGAATCATATCTTATTTACATTCATCATGAAAAAAACATTATTGATTATCTTCGTTGCTATTGGAATTCACGCACAAGCACAAAACAAATCTTTAGATCAAAAATTAATTGGCAAGTGGAAAGCAATTTCTAAGATTGAAATTGAGAAAACAAATGGTGAAGTCTCGGAAACTGAAAAAGAGCTATACAAAGCCGGCGAAAAAAGTTACGAGTTCACCAAAAAGAATACCGTTATAATTTCTCAGGGATATGGGAAACATAAAGAAGAATTGCCCGCTTTCAGTCAAGCCAACAAATTGTTTCTGGGAAAAGACAATAAGAATAAAACACCCTATATTGTTAGTTTCGGGCAAGGAAAAGTCAAATTATTGAAAACAGAAACCAAGACAAAGAAGGGCAAAAACATCGTGGAAACCGAGGAAGTAATTTTAATTCAATAATTCTCTACCCTTTTAAAAAACTTAATCAATTATACTTAGATATAATAAAGCCAGTAAACTGCGGTTTACTGGCTTTATTATTTATCAGCGCTATCGGCCAGACTTTTTCTGCCGCCCAATAAACTGAAAGCGGCAATTTCTGCTGGTTTAGGTGGTACTCCTACGCAAATGTGTGTTCCATTTGTTCTTAATAATGATAGATACATATTGAAATCATGCTCCGCAGAAACCGTATCCAAAATAAAATCAAAAGTTCCTCTTGCTGCTTTAACCTGTGCAGGATCTGTAGTTACCACAAAGTGATGCGCACCAAGTTTCTTAGCATCTTCTTCTTTTTTTGGAGAAGTACTTAATACCGTTACTTCAGCACCAAAAGCAACACCAAATTTCACTGCCATGTGACCTAAACCGCCAAGACCAAGAACAGCAAGTTTATGTCCTTTGCCAACTTTCCAATGCCTTAATGGTGAATAGGTGGTAATTCCTGCGCATAATAAAGGTGCAACTGCTGCTAAATTTAGTTTATCAGAAACATGAAGTACAAATTCTTCCCTTACCACGATTGAATCTGAATAACCACCATAGGTAGGTGTTTTGCCATCTCTTTCTAAACCATTGTAAGTTTGCGTATTTCCTTCCAGGCAATACTGCTCTAAATCTTGCTTGCAATTTTCACAAACCTGACAAGAGTCTACCATGCATCCGGTACCTGCTAAATCGCCAACTTTGAATTTTTTAACGTGATCACCCACTTTAATTACACGACCTACAATTTCATGACCAGGTACCATTGGAAAAATACCCGGAAACCAGTCATTTTTAATTTGGTGTAAATCTGAGTGGCA
>SEDB01000201.1 GCA_004210715.1 Pedobacter sp. | reverse complement strand
ACCTTAATTATACATAACGACAAAGTAGTTGTAGATGAACCATCTATTGTTGCTTTTGATCGCACTACCAACAAAGTAATCGCTATAGGTCGTCAGGCGATGCAAATGGAGGGTAAAACCCACGATAATATTAAAACCGTTCGCCCATTAAAAGATGGTGTAATTGCTGATTTCAACGCTGCTGAGGCAATGATCAAGGGCATGATCCGTATGCTGAACGGTGGTAAAGGCTGGATGTTTCCATCTCTGCGTATGGTAATCTGTATTCCATCGGGTATTACTGAGGTAGAAAAACGTGCTGTACGTGACTCTGCTGAAATTGCCGGAGCAAAAGAAGTTTACTTGATTCACGAACCAATGGCTGCTGCTGTAGGTATTGGAATTGATGTGGAAGAGCCGATGGGTAACATGATCATTGATATCGGTGGTGGTACAACAGAAATTGCTGTTATCGCCTTATCCGGAATCGTTT
Organism: Pedobacter sp.; assembly: GCA_004210715.1. Lineage (GTDB taxonomy): Bacteria > Bacteroidota > Bacteroidia > Sphingobacteriales > Sphingobacteriaceae > Pedobacter. The sequence continues at coordinate 5,038 of SEDB01000201.1, read as the reverse complement.
GCGATCAATCTATCCGCGTTGCAGGAGATAACTTTGACTCGGATATCGTGAATTACATCCGTCGTCAGCACAACATTATGATTGGCGACCGTACAGCTGAAAAAATTAAAATCGAGGTTGGTGCAGCATTACCTGAACTTCAGGACGCACCTGCAGATTTCGCTGTTCAAGGCCGTGACCTGATGACTGGTGTGCCAAAACAAATTACGGTTTCTTATACTGAAATAGCGCATTGTTTAGATAAATCGATCTCAAAAATTGAAGAGGCGATTTTAAAAGCATTAGAGATTACTCCTCCTGAGCTTTCTGCCGATATTTACCAGACTGGTATTTACCTAACTGGTGGAGGTGCACTATTAAGAGGGCTCGACAAACGTGTTGCTGCAAAAACTAAATTACCTGTCCACGTTGCTGAAGATCCACTTCGCGCGGTAGTTCGTGGAAACGCATTTTTTCTGTTCTTTATCTTTTCCATCATTGGGATTTATCTAACGGTAAAAAACAATTCTTATCAGCGCAGTGTAACCTTAAATTCATCGAATGAAGTGGTGGGTACGGCTTATGAACGCCTGAATGTTTTTAAAAGATACCTAAACTTAGGAATGGTTAACGACAGCTTGGCGGCTGAAAATGCGAAGCTCAAAACAAAATTGTTAGGCCTGACTACAGTTGATACCTCAAAAGATGTCAAGGTAATTGACACCGTTACCAACCAACAGTACACTTATCTGGCCGCTAAAGTGGTTAAAAACTCTGTGACGCTTCGTAATAATGTCATGACGATCAATAAGGGAAGTTTGGACGGCATCAAAAGCGGAATGGCTGTGATTGCACCTCAGCGAGGAATTGTGGGACTTGTACGCGATGTGTCCGAACATTTAGCCACCATTCAATCACTTTTGCACAAGGACACCAGAATCAGCGTATCCCTAAGAAAGAATAATGCATTGGGCTCATTGGTTTGGGGCGATGGTAATTTCGATATTGGAAAAGCTTTTATAAAAGAAGTGCCTAACCACATTAAGATGAATGTGGGAGATTCGGTGATCACCTCGGGCTTCGGGTCCTTTCCCGGTGGAATTCTGGTTGGTCGGATTATCAAACCAAATGTAGCCACCAATGATAATTTCCTGTCTGGAGAATTAAATTTATTTACAGATTTTAGTACGTTGCAATATGTTTACGTGGTAAAAGATAAAAGAGCTGAAGAGCAAAAAGCTTTGGAAAGCCTAATTAAGCCGAATGAATAGCAGAATTATTATTATAAATGTAATCAGGTGGTTCTTACTCCTATTTGTTCAGATATTTCTGCTCAAAAACATGGGCTTTTATGACCTGTCCACGCCATTTATTTATGTATTGTTCCTGCTGCTCCTACCCTTCGGGATGCCAAATATCTTACTTTACTTACTTGCATTTGGAACCGGCTTAACACTCGATGCTTTTTACGATACCATGGGCGTACATGCCACCGCCTGCGTGGTGTTGGCCTTTGTTAGAATTTCTTTTATTTCAATAAGTTTGAACCGCGACGCAATTGATGACCCAGAACCTTCGTTAAGTTATATGGGTTTCCAATGGTTTTCCCTTTATGCTTTTCTCTGCGTTGTTGCACACCATTTGGTGCTGTTCTTTTTAGAAACATTTAAGGTTACTGAGATTGGTTATACCTTAATGAGATGCGGCTTAAGTTGTATCTTTACACTGCTTATTATTTTATTGGTAGAGTTTATATTCTATAAAAGAACGTCCCGCTAATGGATCAATTATTCAACCGAAAATATATCGTTCAAGGATTATTTATAGTAATCGCCCTGATTTTACTGGGTAAATTATTTTATATCCAGATTGTGAGCGATAAATATTTCCTTTCTGCTGAAAGTAACGTACTGCGAAAAATATATAAATATCCTGCCCGTGGCGCCATTTTAGATCGGAACGGAAAAGTGATCGTTCAAAACGAGCCTGTTTATGATTTAATGGTTACCCCAAACGAGGTCAAGGAATTTGATACGGTTGGTTTAGCCCAGGCATTGGAGATCTCAATTGATGATGTTCGCAAAAATCTAAGGAAAGCTAAAGGAAAATCCACCTATCAATCCACTCCTTTTCTAAAACAGATTTCGGTTCAATCTTATGCCCGCCTGCAGGAGATACTCTACCGTTTCCCAGGTTTTAGAACCCAGGACAGAACCATCAGACACTATCCGGATAGCGTTGGCGGCGCACTTTTCGGTTATGTAAAAGAGGTGGACAGTGCTGATATTGCAAATTCAGAAGGCTTTTACCGCCCTGGAGATTATAAGGGCAAAAGCGGTCTTGAAAAATCGTACGAGGAAATATTAAGAGGAGAAAAAGGGGTTATCAATACCGTTTACGATGCGCACAATACACCTCAGGGAAGTTATGCTGATGGAAAATATGACATTAACGCCGTTTCCGGAGAGCGCTTAATTTCCGGAATCGATATGCGCATTCAGAAACTCGGCGAAGAGTTGATGAAAAACAAAGTAGGGGCTGTTGTTGCCATTGAACCTGCTACCGGGGAAATATTATCCTTTGTAAGTAGCCCTGGATATGACCCTAATCTTTTGGTGGGAAGACATCAGGGCAATAACTATATGGAATTCATTGTGGGTAACCCCTACCGTCCATCACTGGTACGTCCAATAATGGGTTATTATCCTCCTGGATCATCTTTTAAACCAGTTGATGCACTAATTGGGCTTCAGGAAGGTGTAATTGATCCCAATACCACTTTCTTTTGTCCGCATTACTATCAGGCAGGAAACAGGAAAATTAAATGCGAACACTTTGATGGTTCCATTTCTTTGCGCAGAGGCATAGCCCGATCATGCAACACCTATTTTTGCTATGTTTTTCAGAAACTGATCACTAAAAATGGGATGAAAAATCAGCGAAAAACCTATCAGGAATGGCGTGATAAAATTGCAAAGTTTGGTTTCGGGGAAAAGCTCGATATTGATATGCCTTATGAAAGAAAGGGGTATTTTTACACAGCCGACCACTACGATAAAATTTACGGAAAACGCTGGGGTTACACCAACGTCATCTCTCAGGCAATCGGCCAGGGGGAAATTACCGCAACGCCTTTACAAATGGCAAATGCCATGGCCATTATTGCCAATCGTGGCTACTATATTAAACCTCATTTAATCAGAGCCATGGGTGATAAGATTAAAAAGGAATATGTAGATAAAAATTATGTAGGTGTTGATGCCAAGCATTTCGAACCGGTAATAGACGGCATGCAGGATGCGGTTAACAGCAGTTGGGGAACAGCAATTTTATCCAGAATACCCGATGTGCTTCTTTGTGGAAAAACCGGAACGGTACAAAATCCACATGGAAAAAACCACTCTGTTTTTATTGGATTTGCGCCACGTGACAATCCAAAAATTGCCATCGCGGTTATTGTCGAAAATGCCGGATTTGGAAGTACCTATGCCGCTCCAATTGCCAGTTACATGATCGAAAAATATTTAAAGGGCAGTGTAGCTGGTTCGAGAGCTGCACAGGTAGAATGGATGAAAAACCAAAATCTTTTACCTGTTTTAAAAGATAAGACCAAACCTGTGAAAGTAATTACCAAAGCAGATAGTTTATTAATTAAAAAAGCCGACTCAACTAAGAAAGTTAAAGATAGCTTGAGAATCAGCGCTGCAACAATAAAGCAAACCGTTGCTACGAAGCCTAATAACACCAAGAAAATTTCAGTAGAAAAACCTGTAGCCGAAAAATAAAATGCAACAACAACAACAGGGAAACCGTTTCTTTTTTAATGTAGATTGGATTACCGTATTAATCTACATTGCCCTGTGTGCTATTGGTTTTACCAATATCTATGCATCCATTTACAACCCCGATAAAGCTGGCGTATTTGATTTTTCCAGCAGTTATGGGAAGCAACTGATTTACGTGATTTCTGGATTGATTCTGGGTTTATCTATTTTACTGTTTGACGGAAGACTTTTCAACGTCTTCTCTCCTTTCATATACGGTGGTACCTTGGTATTGCTACTGGCCGTGCTTGTTATAGGAAATAAAGTAGCGGGAAATCAAGCATGGATTGCCATTGGGTCCTTTAAACTGCAACCTGCAGAGTTTGCTAAATTTGGAACAGCATTGCTCTTGGCCAGGTACGTGGGTAGCTTTAACCCTAAATTCAGAGATTTCAAATCAATTGCAATCGCCGCATTAATTGTGGGCGCACCTTTGGTTTTAATTATGCTACAGCCAGATACCGGCTCTGCATTGGTGTTCCTGGCTTTTATGTTCCCCCTATATCGTGAAGGTTTATCGGGTTATTTCCTCTTGATATTTTTGGGAATGATTGTGCTGTTCGTAGCAGATTTCCTTGTTCCAACCTGGATATTGATTACGATCATCACGGTAATTGCTGGTCTTTTCATCTATAATAATCAGCGGAAACAAAAGGTTATTTTTGCTACAGTATTGGTTACCCTTTTTGCCATAGGCTATCTTTTTCTGATTAAAGTAGCTTACGAAAAGGTTTTAGCACCGCACCAAAGAAGCCGTATCGAACTGATGCTTGGGCTTAAAACCGACAATCGTGGTGCAGGATACAATGTAATTCAATCGCAAATTGCGATAGGTTCTGGTCAGGTAACGGGACGCGGTTTTCTGGAAGGCACACAGACTAAATATGGCTATGTTCCGGAACAGAGCACCGATTTTATTTTCTCTACGGTTGGAGAAGAATGGGGATTTTTAGGCTGTTCTGTAGTAATCGCATTATATATTTTCCTGTTATTAAGACTGATCAACTTAGCGGAAAGGCAACGCTCAACATTCTCCAGGGTATACGGTTATAGCGTTGCCTGCATCCTGTTCTTCCACGTATTCATCAATATTGGCATGACCATTGGCATTATACCTGTAATTGGCATTCCTTTGCCACTCATTAGTTATGGTGGCTCTTCGTTATGGAGTTTTACTATTTTACTTTTTATCTTTTTGAAGCTGGATTCGAATAGAATGGGATTCTTCTAGAGAT
>SEDB01000739.1 GCA_004210715.1 Pedobacter sp. | reverse complement strand
TCGGTTGTTTCTTTAGGTCTGGCTTTGTTCATCGCCTGTAACTTCATTCCAAATGCAAGTACACAATTTGAGGCAAACCTACCATGGATTGCAGATTTGGGCATTCGTTTTCATGCTGGCATCGATGGAATTAGCATGCTTGTTATTTTGCTTACCAATTTATTAATTCCGATTATCATTTTATCGAGTTATGGACACGATTATAAAAACCCGGCAGCTTTTTATGCATTGATTTTGTTCATGCAAACTGGTTTATTGTTGGTTTTTACCGCGAGGCTGGATTTTCTGGGCTTTCTTTATTGCTTTTGCGATTAAGATGCCGATTTTTCCTTTCCATACCTGGCAGCCAGATACTTATACTGCAGCTCCGACTCAAGGAACGATGTTGTTATCGGGCATTATGTTGAAAATGGGTATTTACGGTGTAATCAGATGGTTGTTACCAATTGTACCAACCGGTGTTCAGGATTGGTCATGTTTGGCAATGGTGCTTTCTATCATAGGAATTGTTTACGCATCGCTAATAGCTTTTACGCAAAAAGACGCTAAACGTTTAGTTGCTTATTCCTCAATTGCTCACGTCGGATTAATTTCTGCAGGAATTTTCGCGTTAAACCAACAAGGTTTACAAGGCGCAATGGTTCAAATGTTAAGTCATGGTATTAATGTAGTTGGTTTATTCTTCGTTTTAGATATTATCTTTTCTCGTACTAAAACCAATAAAATTGAAGAATTGGGTGGTATTGCTAAATCGGCACCACAATTGGCAATTGTTTTCTTAATCATTGTTTTAGGAACTGTAGCTTTACCAGGAACGAATGGTTTTATTGGAGAATTCTTGTTGTTAATGGGCGTTTACAATTATGGCATCTGGGCTGCAGCAATTGCAGGATTAACCATCATCTTCGGGGCGGTTTACATGTTGCGCATGTACCAAAATGTAATGCTTGGCAAAACCAACGAATTAACCATCACTTTTACAGACATTCAAGGAACTGAGAAATTGGTTCTTTACATCATCTGTGCATTAATCATTATTTTGGGTGTTTATCCAAAACCGTTATTGCACTTAACAGAGGCATCTGTACAACATTTATTAGAACAGGTAAATCAAAAATTAACATCAGTAAAATAAGCAATGAATATTATTATAACCATTAGTATAACAGCTTTTATTGTACTTTATGCAGGTTTGTTTAAAGCAAAGAAA
>SEDB01000200.1 GCA_004210715.1 Pedobacter sp. | reverse complement strand
TAAAATGTAATAAGGAACTCTGTACTTGAATTCGTACTTCATTACCCCACTACGCATCATTGACATCTCTTGTAAGAACTTCATGACCTTTATAAGCCTCACGGCCGGTCTATATATCTTCTGGTTTTGGTTTCAGATGGTCTTTGTCGTCCATCGTGTGTTTTCCCCAGTTTCAATCTTTGTTTGTTAATCGCTGTGACATCCGCCACTTGATCTTTTTTATTTTCCCTTCGTTTCCGTTGGGAGTGCAAAGGTAAGGATCTTTTTCTAACTTCCAAATAAAATAAATTTTATTTTTTCGTTCCTCTTTTTCCTTTCTTCGCTCTTCAATATCGCTGGTTTTAACCAGCTTCCCGTTCTTCCGAACCGGGCTGCAAAGGTAATGATCTTTTCCGTTACCGCAAATTTATTTTGAAATAAATCATTGGCCTTTTCCTCCCTCACATTCCTCAGATCCATCTTTTCATTTACAACCGTCTCCTCCGAAGCGGGATGCAAAAGTAGAAAAAATTCCACGCTCTGCAAATCAATTGTGTATTTTGATCAGCTGTTTTTCGTAAGGCATTGTTTATCAAAGGAAAAAAATATTAGCAGCGTAAAACATTTTGCAGCCTAGACTGGTTTTGAAAGGTTGCCTGGTCAAGATCGGATGGTTTGAACAAAGGAAATATGGCTTTGAGAACGGGTTTGGATTTCGAAACGCCAATTTTTTGATCATATAAACATTGAGTGCCGCTAGAATGATGGCGATTTAGCTGGAGTAGGTTTACACCCGGACATTTGCTAGTTCGCAACGGCCGTGCCACCTAAACCCGACCGAAGTGGAAAACCCGCAGCGAGGTACGAGGGAGGATTTGCAACAAAGGCCGGGGAAATACTTATATAGCAACAGTATCAATGCTATCCAAATGCATCAACACATCTAGATAATTTAATAGGTTAGCTATATGTTACTTGTAAAGCGATAGAGTTATGATTTATTTTATTTCTAAATCCATTCAATGCTTGTGGCATTCCGCTTTATTAAAACGAACATGTGACTTGCACAAAATGCTTATACGATTTACCTTTTACTGATTACCATATTCATGCCGATGATAGGATAGCAAAGTGGCTATGGGTGAGGCATCCTTTAAATGCCTGGCGAAATGGCGATGCTTTATTTAAAGAAAGGAAATAAGGTTCAAATCTTATTGATAATTTAAGTATAATGCAAAAACCGGTGTTGTTGTATTCTCTGGAACAAATCTTGGAGAAAGATTAAAATGAGTTCATTATACGGCGAGATTGATATGATTATTCCAATTCAGCTAAACATTAAAAATTTAGAAAAGAGGATACAATCAAAGTATTTTATCGCATACGGTATTTCAGGTATTCTAGATATTCCTTTTAGTGAAATTGATTTGATCAGATCTACATCAACAGCCAGACTAAAAGCAAATATAATAGATACGAGAACTTGAGGGGCATTTTAGAGTGATGAACCCAGAAAAGGTGAGCGGCAAGCAAATCTTATCAGTAGATGGCATTTACCACCGGTGCTACCCCTTGAAGAGTGTGCAAACAAACTACTGAACAACGGAGTGCTTAAAGTAAGTATCATCGCAATTGTTTAAGCTGGGTAGATTCTGACAGGTCAAGATTATTTATTGCAATGTTTCAAAAAATATTTAAGTTTGATTCATGCGCAATATTAGTCTCTTCGCTTTAATATTAACGGTTATACTTTATGGATGTAGAAAGGACGAGCGCATAACCGTAGATCCTAACAACCGCCTGGATTTCTCCGCAGATAGTATACTTTTTGATACCGTATTTACTTCCCTCGGTTCGGTTACGAAGCGTGTAAAAATTTTAAATAGAAATAATTCGGCTCTAAATATTTCTGAGATTATGTTGGCTGGAGGGAACTCCTCATCATTTAGTATCAATATTAACGGAGAAAATGCCAACAGCACAAAAGAGGTTGTAGTTAATGCTGGTGATTCAATTAATGTCTTCGTTAAGGTCACGATTAATCCTAATGAGAAAAATCTACCTTTCGTAGTGCAGGATTCAATTTTATTCACCACGAATGGTAACCGCCAGCGGGTACATTTAATGGCTTATGGACAGAATGCTATATTTATCAAAGAATCATCGATCAGCAGCAATACACTCTGGTCATCAAAACTGCCCTATGTAATTACTGGTCAATTAACCATAAAAGACAAATCGACATTAACCATTTCGCCTGGCGCAAAGCTTTATTTTCATAACAATGCAAGTTTAAACGTGGAGGGCGTTTTAGTTGCGAACGGCACAGTTGATCATCCACTTCTATTTTGTAGCGATCGGTTAGAAAGTGTGTATGCCGAGGAACCAGGACAATGGAAAGGTATTTTTATTAAAAGAACAGGCTCTGGTTTAATTCGTTATGCAACTATTAAAAATGCTTCTGTTGGCATTACTTCAGATTCACTCTCTTTAAGCGTCAAACCTAAGCTAATATTGAGCAATACGATAATCAAGAACATGCAGGTTGCCGGATATATTGGTTATCATTCAGAGTTGATTGCATTCAACAACTTATTTTACAATTGTGGAAATTATTTGGTATATGCTATTGGTGGTGGAATTTTCAATTTGAAGCAAAATACTTTTGCAGGCTATAATTTCGACTTTCCCCGTAAAACCGCAGCTTTGAGTTTTTCTGACTACTTATCGACCAAAGCTTATAACACCCTGAATTTGAATTTAACGAACAATATCATTTTTGGGCAACTCAGCAATGAACTGGATATCCAGAAGAAAACAAATGCCGTCATTCAAAGCAGTATTTTGAACAACCTTATTAAAACAACTTCTGTTAATTATAGCAATAATGGAAACCTGATTAATGTAGATCCATTATTTATATCTTCAATTACCGAAAATTTCGAATTGACCAATACAAGCCCTGCTTTAGCAAATGGATACAATTTAAGCACTGACCCTTATTTTACCGATTACCTTAACGCAGATATCAAAAATACTTTAAGGATTTTCCCCTCGACCTTAGGATGTTTTGAGAAAAATTAATTTTTTTTAATTTCCATAAAACAATTTACAATCGCAGCCGTTTATATATTCGAGAGCGTTAATTTAGATGGTAAGGGTCGATATTCCTATTTAGGATATCGGCCCTTTACTTTTAAAAAAATTAATGATATCAAGCTAACTGCAAATATCCTAGCATGAATTTCTAATACCATATAATCGAAAAAAGCAGCTACAATTATGCAGCTGCTTCCTAAAATTGAGGTTTTAATATTATTTATAAAGCGGGAACGCACTAACTAAGTTAATTACTTCGGCTTTTACTGCGTTGATATTTGCCTCATCCTCCGGGTTGGTTAAAACCTGATCAATCAAATCAACAATTTTTTCCATTTCTGTTTCTTTGAACCCACGAGTGGTAATTGCAGCCGTACCTACACGAATTCCTGAAGTAACAAATGGAGATTTGTCATCAAAAGGAACCATGTTTTTGTTCACTGTAATTTCTGCTCTTTCCAATGCATTTTCAGCAACCTTACCTGTAATGTTTTTATTTCTAAGGTCGATCAGCATTAAATGGTTATCCGTACCTCCCGAAATAATGCCATAACCTTTAGCCACAAAAGCTTTGGCCATCGCTTGTGCATTCGCCGCCACTTGTTTAATATAAGTTCCGTATTCTTCAGTCAAAGCTTCGCCAAAGGCAATTGCTTTTGCTGCAATAATATGCTCTAATGGACCGCCTTGAGTTCCTGGGAAAACAGCCATGTCCAATAAATTACTCATCATGCGGGTTTCGCCTTTTGGTGTTTTCAAACCCCAAGGATTTTCAAAATCTTCACCCATCATAATCATTCCACCACGAGGACCACGCAGGGTTTTGTGCGTAGTAGTAGTTACAATATGGCAGTGAGGAAGCGGGTTTGCCAATAATCCTTTAGCGATCAAACCAGCTGGATGTGAAATATCTGCCAACACCAAAGCTCCAATTTTATCGGCTACTGAACGGATAAAGGAGTAATCCCACTCACGTGAATAAGCAGATGCGCCGCAGATAATCAATTTTGGTTTTTCTGCTAAAGCAACTTCTTCCAGTTTTTTATAATCGATTAAACCGGTTTCTTTCTCTACACCATAAAACAATGGTTGATACAATTTACCTGAGAAGTTTACCGGCGAGCCATGGGTTAAGTGACCACCGTGAGAAAGATCGAAACCTAAAATTTTATCTCCGGGTTGAAGGATAGCCAACATTACCGCAGCATTTGCCTGAGCACCAGAGTGAGGTTGAACGTTAACCCACGCAGCACCAAACAATTCTTTGGCTCTATCAATTGCAATTTGTTCAACTACATCTACCACCTGGCAGCCGCCATAGTAACGTTTACCTGGTAATCCTTCTGCATATTTATTAGTCAGCACAGAACCAGCAGCTTCCATTACCTGCTTACTTACAAAGTTTTCAGATGCGATAAGTTCTAAACCGTGCTCTTGGCGGTTTAACTCCTTATCAATAAGTTCAAAAATTTGGGTGTCGCGTTTCATCCTTATATAGGTTTGTATTTTTTCTGCAAAAGTATGAAATTAATATTTAAGGTAA